>CAYMTC010000056.1:5103-9086 GCA_964393265.1 uncultured Thermoleophilia bacterium | reverse complement strand
AAAATCAACGTAATATAATAATGATAACAGGTACTTATCTGCTTTAGATCGTTGCGTTATGAAAAAAAGTATGAATGTCATGCTCTTTTTTCCGATCTGATGTGACCTTTTTTCGGCCTCTGACAGCCTGTCAGGCATTGCCCTGGGTGATCCCGTCAAGGATCGTGAGCGGTTCTTGGACCGCTCTCCTTACTACCATCTGGAGCGCATCGTCGCGCCGCTGCTGATCCTGGCGGCCGAGAACGATCCGCGCTGCCCGCCCACCCAGGTGTGGGAGACGGTGGAGAGACTGCGTGCTCGTGGTGCCGAGGCCGAGGCGGTGGTGTATCCCGACGAGGGGCACTCCGTGACCGGCTACGAGCACGGGCGGGACTACGACCGGCGCACAGTGGAGTTCCTGCTGCGGCATCTGGACGCGTGAACGATGGCCGGACGGCGGCGCGTGACGCAGTCGGCTAGGCGGCGTCGATCTCAGTCAGCAGCTGTGCCCGGCGCTCGTCCGCCAGCAGCGAGGCGGTGATCGAGTTGCGCGCCAGTGTGCGGATGTCTGCCTCGCTCAACTGGAGCGCGGCGGCGATGGCTTCGTAGTTGGCGGCGAGGTAACCATGGAAGTAGGCCGGATCGTCTGAGTTGACGGTGACCCGGACGCCCGCGTCGAGCAGCCTCTTGAGCGGATGCTTGGACAGGTCTGGAGTCACCTTGAGCTCCAGGTTGCTGAGCGGGCACATCGTGAGCGGTACCTGATCGTGCACGAGGCGCTGGACGAGAGCGGGGTCGTCGATGGCGCGCACACCGTGGTCGATGCGCTGCACGTGGAGCAGGTCGAGTGCCTCCCACACGTATTGTGCCGGCCCTTCCTCGCCGGCGTGGGCGACGCAGACGAAGCCGGCCTGGCGGGCCTGCGCAAAGACCTCGGCGAATCGACGAGGCGGGTGGCCGACCTCGTTGGAGTCCAGACCTACACCGACGATGGCGTCGCGGAACGGCAAGGCTGCGTGCAGGGTGGCCAGTGCACTCTGAGGGCTCTGGTCGCGGAGGAAGCACATGATGAGGTGCGAGCTGAGGCCCCACTCGCGCTGGGCGGCGTCGAGACCCCTGGTGATGCCCTCGATCAGGTCGGTGAACGACACGCCGCGTGGCAGGTGGCTCTGCGGGTCGAAGAAGACCTCGACGTGGCGCACGCCATCGGCATGAGCGCGGTGCGCGTAGGCCAGAGTGAGTTCCTCGAAGTCGCGCGCTGTGCACAGCACTGTGACACCCTCATAGTAGAGCTGCAGGAAGTGCGCCAGGTCGCTGAACTTGTAGGCGGCGCGCGCTTCGTCGGCGCTGGCGAAGGGGACAGCCACTGCGTTGCGTGCTCCCAGGTCCAGCATCATCTGTGGTTCGAGGGTGCCCTCGATGTGGACGTGGAGCTCTGCCTTGGGCAGCTTGCGGATGAGGGACTCGTGCACGCTGCGGCTCAGTCCTTCCACGTCCACGGGATGGGCACGCCGAGGAGCTCGGCCTGGTCGAGCACAGCCTCTTTCCAGCGCTTGTAGAGCCTGAGAGACTCCTTGCTGAGCTTGGTCATGGTCCGGCCGTACGCCGTGTCGTTGTCCATGTCCTTGCCCTGTATGTAGCCACGGCGCGCCATGTCGTAGAACCTGTGGACGCTCTCGATGCACTGAGCGAAGTCCGAGTGCGCTTCCACGAGGTCTGCAGGGATCGGTACGACCAGCCGCCAGTCTGTGCGGATGCCTACCATGGCCGTGACCGGCTTCTTGAGCAGGCGCGCGGCGATAGGCCAGGTCTGGTCCATGGTGTCGTGAGCGCGTACGTCGATAACGTGGTAGGCGTACCACCAACGGCTCATGAAGCGGCTGTAGACGGGTCCCGCGGCCGCGAAGTACTCGGTCAACAGCTGCTGGTCCGGCGTGGGGCTCACAGGGCTGGTCGCGGTGCTCGGGGAGGTCAGGACGCTGGGGGAGGTCGCGGCACTGGGGGAGGTCGCGGCCGGCGAGGCAGTGGGTGAAGCTGCGGGAAGCAGACCTGCGTTCTCGTCGCCGTCTGTGGCGGAAGGAGAAGGCGAGGCTGTAGGTGAGGCGGAGGGGGAAGCCGACACGGAGGCGCTGTCGGTAGCCGTGGGACTGCCGCAGGCGGAGAGGGCGGTCGTAGCGGCCAGGAGGGTCACAAGGAGCAGGGGTAGGATCGAGCACGGATAGGATGAGGTGGACGGCCTGCGGAGGCTGCGACGATGGCGATACACGGCTCCCCCTTCCGGGCGGTGGTCTGCCATCCTTGGCTAGGGCGATTGTACATCCGTCCGTGCGTGGTGGTGCTGGTCGAGCAACGGTGGGGTCCACGCGAGCGGCTTGACGTCGTCGCGTGCATGCGAGACGGTCTTCAGGCTGTGGACGTGTGTGGGCGGTCGTGAGGTGACTAGGCTGCGCGGCCCGGCTACGGAGCGCGCGGCCAACGAGTCCGTGAGGGGTGAGGCGGTTGACTGACGAGGTGCGTCCTGGCGGTGCGGCTGACGCCGGCCGCTACGTCCGCACGCTCGATCGTCGCTACGTCATCCACTCGTGGTCCACGCAGTCGCGCATCCGGCCGCTGCCGGTGGCCGGCGGCCTTGGCGCACGGTTCTGGGACCACGACGGCCGCACTTACCTGGACTTCGCTTCGCAGGTCGTGAGCGCCAATCTGGGCTACCAGCACCCACGCGTCGTGAAGGCCATCCAGGAGCAGGCGGCCCGACTGTGCAGCGCAGCTCCTTCTATGGCGAACGCGCCGCGGTCTCGCCTCGCCGAGCTCCTGGCCGAGGTGTCTCCGGGGGACCTCAGCATGTCCTTCTTCACCAGTGGAGGCGCTGAGGCCAACGAGAACGCGCTCAAACTCGCTCGCTGGTATACGGGTCGTCAGAAGGTGGTGGCGCGCTACCGCTCATACCATGGGGCCACGGCCGGCGCGGCCAGCGTCACCGGCGACCCCCGCCGCTGGCCGGTGGAGCCGGCCGTGCCCGGGGTGGTGCGTCTGCTGGATCCCTACAGCTACCGGTGTCCGGCCGGCCACGCGCCACCGCCGGCGCCCGGCGAACCTCAGTGGGACTGCCTTCCGGCGGCGCAAGCTGCTGCGCAGGAGCGCCACGCGGCTACCTGTCCCGTCTGTGCCGGTGGCCCTCACCTCGAGGAGGTCCTTCAGTACGAGGACCCCGCCTCTGTCGCAGCGGTGCTGCTGGAGCCTGTGACCGGGGCCAACGGCGTGATCGTGCCGTCGCCGCAGTACCTGCGGCGCATCCGCGAGGTCTGCGATCGCCATGGCATCCTGCTCATCCTCGACGAGGTCATGACCGGGTTCGGACGTACCGGTCGCTGGTTCGCCAGCGAGCACTGGGGCGTGACCCCCGACATGATGACGGTCGCCAAGGGGATCACGTCTGGCTGCGTGCCTCTCGGCGCTATGGTGGTCTCCCCGGCACTGGCAGACTGGCTGCAGGACAACTACTTCGCCGGAGGGCTCACATTGAGCGGTAATCCGCTGGCCTGCGCCGCCGCTGTGGCCACCGTCGAGGCGATCCGCGACGAGGGTGTGCTTGGACAAGTCGCGGCCACGAGTGAGGTCGTAGCAAATGGCCTGCGGCAGCTGGCCGCGCGTCATCCATGCGTGGGTGACGTGCGCGGACTGGGGCTCCTCTGGGGGTTGGAGCTGGTGCGTGACCGCGCCAGTCGCGAGCCGCTGGTGCCCTTCAATGCGCGCGACGACGCGGCGGCGCCGATGCAGCGCGTGACTGACGCCGCGATGGGGCTCGGCCTCTACCTCATGGCTCACTGGAACGTGCTCCTCGTCGCGCCACCGCTCACCATCACGGCGGACGAGGTCGTGGAGGGTCTCGGGCTGCTGGACCGAGCTCTCGAGGTGGCCGACGAGGCCTGCGTCAGCCGCTAGGAGCTAGCCCTGGCAGCGCCTGTGTCACTCGCTGGGAGCCGGTCCTAGGGGCCAGTCCCAAG
>CAYMTC010000056.1:0-5003 GCA_964393265.1 uncultured Thermoleophilia bacterium | reverse complement strand
AGGGGACGATCCAGCTCATGCGCCAGTCGCACCACGCGGGCGACGAGCTGGGCGTTGCTCTGGGCGAGCTCGCCGCGACGGTAGTAGATGTTGTCCTCCAGCCCCACCCGCACATGGCCGCCCATGGCCATAGCCAGCATCGCCATGGGGGTCTGGTGTCTACCGATCCCTATGACGGACCAGGTGGCGTCATGTGGCAGCAACGTGAGTGCGTGGCTGAGGGAGGCGGCGCTGGCGGGCAGGCCGTAGGGCGTCCCGAGCACGAACTGGAAGTGCGGCGCCGGCTCCAGCTTCCCCTCGCTCAGATAGCGCAGAGCAGTGACCACCATGCCGATGTCGAAGCACTCCAGTTCGAGCTTGACGCCCGCCTCGTGGGCCCGCGCCGCCAAGGCATCGAGGAAGGCCGGCTCGTTGAGGAACACGCCCGCCGGCGTGTTGATGGAGCCGGCGTCGAAGGACGCCATCTCGGGGCGCAGATCGAGCGGTGCCAGACGCTCCTGCATGCTCAGGTTGCGCCCCGGGATGCCGCTGGTCGTGAGGCAGAGGATGGCGTCGGTCTGGGCTCGGAGCGCGTCGACCACTTCGCGGAACACCTCGACGTCTTGCGTGCCGAGCCCGGTGGCCCTGTCGCGGACGTGGACGTGCAGCACGGCAGCCCCGGCCCGCCAGGCCTCCACGCCCGAACGCACTATCTCGTCCGGGGTGATGGGGATCGCGGGTGTCTGCTCTTTGGTGATGCGCGATCCCGTGAGCCCCACAGTGATGATGAGCTTGTCCATCGACTGCCTGTCCACGGTCCAACTATAGCGGTCCGGCTTCGTGGCGGTGTCGAGATATCATCCGTGTCGTGAGACAGGGTCTTCCTACAAGCAGGTCGGGCGGCGTGGCAGTCAGTATGCTGACGTATGCTCTCGCTCTGACCGCGGCTGTGCTCGCCGGTGTGACTGTGCAGGCCGTCGCGGGGGTCGTGCACCCTCTCATCGTCGTGGCCATCGCTGACGCGGTCGCCACGGCCGTGGTGTTCGCAGCCTCGGTCGTGTGCGACAACTCAAGCCTGTACGATCCCTACTGGAGCCTACAGCCGCCCGCTATAGCCTTGTACTGCGCGTGGCCGGCCCTGGCCCAAGCAGAGGGGTCCTCGGCGCTGGATGCGCGCGGCGTGGTCGTCCTCGCTCTGGTCTGTCTCTACGGACTGCGGCTCACCAGCAACTTCTACCGCGACTGGCCAGGGCTCGGTAAGGAGGACTTCCGTTACGTCGGCTTCCGGCGGCGGTCGGGTCGGCTGTACTGGCTGGTGAGCTTCTTCGGCATCCACTTCTTTCCCACGACCGCCGTCTTCTTGGGTTGCCTGCCCCTGTACGCCATCTTCGCCGCTGAGCCCTCGCCCCTCGGCTGGCTCGACGTCTTGGCCGGCCTGGTGCTCTTTGGAGCCGTCGCCATCGCGTTCGTGGCCGACGAGCAGCTGCGGCGGTTCCGCACCGCTCCGGGAAATGCGGCGCGCAGCATCGACAGTGGCCTCTGGCGGTACAGCCGACACCCCAACTACCTTGGCGAGGTCCTGAGTTGGTGGGGGCTCTACCTCTTCGCGCTGGCATGCTCGCCCACCTGGTGGTGGACGGGGGTGGGCGCCGTCGCCATCACGCTCCTGTTCGTGTTCGTGAGCGTCCCCATGATGGAGTCGCGGGCGCTCGCCACGCGCCAAGGCTATGCGGAGTATGCGCGGCGTACCCCGATGCTGCTGCCGCTGGGCCAGCGGGCGACGCGGTCGGGTCACTCGGCGCAGACGCAGGGGCGCTGAGCCGCCAGCCGCCCGAGCGGCGGTACGGCGGCGCGGCTACCGGTCTTCGGCGAGCGCACGACCCATGCGCTGCAGCGCTCGCTCTATGCGATCCTCGGGCTGGACGAGGGCGAAGCGCACGAAGCCCTCGCCCTCCGGCCCAAAACCGACGCCCGGCGAGACGGCCACCCCCGCCTCGTCGAGAAGCCAACGGGCGAAGGCCAGCGACCCCGCCTGGCGGGACCCTTGGGGTAAGGGGGCCCACACGAACATCGTGCCGCGCGGTGGGGTGACCTCCCAGCCCATGGAATGGAGACCCGCGCACAGCATGTCTCGCCTCGCCTGGTAGACGGTCGCCATCTGCGAGGGCACCTGCGGGCACTCCCGCAGTGCAGTGAGCCCCATGAGCTGCACCGGCGTGGTCACTCCGTAGTCCAGGTAGCTCTTGAGGCGCTGCAGGCCGGCGACGACGTGCGCAGCGCCGGCCACGAACCCTAGCCGCCAGCCAGCCATGTTGTGACTCTTGCTCAAGGACACGATCTCGACGGCCACATCGGTAGCTCCCGGGGTCTGCAGGATGCTGGGCGGCTCGTAGCCGTCGAACGCGATGTCCGCATAGGCGAAGTCGTGGACCAGGACCGTGTCGGTGCGCTTGGCGTAGGCGACGAGCTCGGCGAACAGGGACGGACCCACGCAGCGCGTCGTGGGGTTGTGTGGGAATGAGAGCAGGATGACGCGGGGGTGCGGTCGTGTGGCCTCGCAGGCGGTCACGATGCGACGCCAGAGCGCGGCGTCGGCTGGTGCCTCTCCAAGGGTGGCCGCAGGCGCCGTGGCGATGACGGCCGGCGGCTGTGCTCCCGCGGCAGCGTTCTGCTCGTCGTTCTCGTCCCACATCGCCACCGGCACCGGTGTGGCGCCGCTGAACAGCACGGCGTAGCGATGGATGGGGTAGCAGGGGCCGGGCACCACTGCCGTGTCGCCCGGCCCAAGGAGCACCCACGGCAGGTGCGTCAGCGCTTCGCTGGCTCCCCAGGTGACGAGTGTCTGCGTGGCTGGGTCCAGGACGACGCTGTAGCGCCGCTCATACCACCGGGCGAGCTCGGCACGCAGCTGCGGCAGACCGGCGGAGGTAGGGTAGCCGTGACCTCTGGGATCGTGCGCCTCGGTCACGAGGCGGTCGACCACAGGCGGCGGCGTGCCGCGGTCATGGCTACCGATGCCGAAGTCGATGATGTCCTGCCCTTGCGCGGCGGCCTCGGCCTTCCAGTTGTCCACGAGGTCGAAGACGTACGCCGGCAGGTCGCTGACGCGCCGTAGCTCCATGTCGTAATGCTGCCACGAGGACGCCTCCCTGGCCACCTCATCGGGGGTGCGGGAGGCTTGCCTGCCAGCGACACGCTAGACTGACGCGCATGATCCGCCTGCAACGAATAGCCAACGAGCAGCTCCACGAGCGTCGCTGGGAGCTGCTCGCCCTCACCTCAGTAGGAGCGTTCATGGGCCCGCTCGACGGGTCCATCGTGTCGGTGGCGCTGCCGGTCATGAGCCGCGACCTCCGACTCAGCTTCGGCACGTCACTCTGGGTGCAGGCGGTCTATCTCCTGGTCATGGCCGTGCTGCTCATCCCATTGGGCCGGCTCGCCGACCTGCGCGGTCGCGTGCACTTCTACCTGGGCGGCATCGCCGCCTTCACGGTCGGCTCGCTGCTGGCGGCGGTGAGCATGAACGGCGACTGGCTCGTCCTCAGCCGGGTCGTGCAGGGGGTCGGTGCGTCGCTCATGGTGGCTACCGCGGCAGCGATCGTCACGTCGGTGTTCCCTCCTCAGGAGCGCGGTAAGGCTCTCGGCATCAATGTGGCTGCGGTCTACTTGGGCCTCAGCGTCGGTCCGCCGCTGGGCGGGTTCCTGGCGGACGGCCCCGGCTGGCGCTGGATCTTCCTCGTGAACCTACCCATCGGGCTGCTGGTGTTGGGCTGGGGGTGGCTGCTGCTCCCCCGGGACGAGAGGGAGCAGCGTGGCGTTCCGCGGGTGGATGTACCGGGGTCACTGCTGCTGGGGGCCTTTCTGGTCTTCCTCCTCGTGCCGCTCACGTTCGCCCCCGAGTGGGGCTGGGCGTCCGCTCGAGCGCTCACTCTGCTGGGATCGGCCGTCGCCGCGCTGGCTGCCTTCGTGGTGGTCGAGCGCAAGGTCCGTCAGCCCGTGCTCGATCTGGACTTGCTCGTGCACAACCGGCTGTTCGCGATGGCGAACACCGCAGCGCTGCTCAACTACATGTCGCTCTACGGCGCTTCCATCCTCACGGCGGTCTTCCTCCAGGTCGTGCAGGGTCGTTCGGCCGCTCTGGCGGGGTGGGTCATGCTCAGTCAGCCGGTGATGCAGGCCGCTCTCAGCCCGCTCACCGGGCGCCTCAGTGACCGCATAGGCTCGCGAGTGTTGACCACCTCAGGCATGCTGCTCACGGCGATCGGCATGGCTCTGCTCGCCGCCGCTCCTGCGGACGATGGTCTTGAGCACCTCCTCATCGGTTTGGGCGTCATGGGGGTAGGTCTGGCATTCTTCAGCGCGCCGAACAGCTCGGCGATCATGGGCAGTGTGCGGCGCGACCAGCTGGGTGTGGCCAGTGGGTTCCTCAGTACCATGCGCGTGACCGGTCAGGCCCTGAGCGTGGCCGTGCTGGGCGGTATCGCAGCCGGTCAGCTCGGCGCCGCCGGCGCGCGGCTCATCTACTCGCGCGGCGGCGCGGGGACTCAGGAAGCCGCTCAGGGGGTGGCGGATGGGTTCGCGAGCGGGTACCGGGCGGCGATGATCACCGGCGCATGCCTGGCCGTGGCTGGTGCGCTCGCGTCGCTCACTCGCGGTCCACACAGGCCTCGCTGAGACGGGCGTAGGGCAGGTCGCCAGAGCAAGGAGACGCTGTGGCGTCTGACGCCCGCTAGAACGGGGCGGTCTCCAGATTGCTCTTCTGACCGCTGGCGGGTGATCCCCCGTCCGCCTTGCGGTCGGCCGACTGCCCGTTGCCGCCGGGCTCCTTCTCCGGCTGACCGGCGGCGCGGACGTCCTGCGCCTTTGCCGAGGCGTGGTCCACGCCCCGTGACGCTCTTGCCGTCTGGGCTGTGCCCCCGGCGGTGCCGCCTGTGGACTTGCCGACGGCCGGCGCCCCATCGGCGCCGTTGCCGAGGCCCTTGCCGTGCTCCTTCTCAGCGCTCTGCTTGCGGAGGGCGGCGGCG
>CAYMTC010000055.1:0-9274 GCA_964393265.1 uncultured Thermoleophilia bacterium | reverse complement strand
TACCGAGACCGCCCCTCATGGCTCCTGGAGCCTGGTGAGCAGGAGGCGACCGTGCGAGTGACCGCTGACATGGCATGGTGGGTGGAAGCACACTATGGGCACTGCGGCCGACTCCTTCGCCATGAGGACGGCAGCATCGACTTCGTGACCCGCTACTCGTCGCCTCGTCCCCTCGTCGGTTGGACGCTGGGCCTCGGAGAGGCGGCCGAGATCCTCGGGCCACCCGCGCTCCGCGAGATGGCCCTTGCAGACTTGGAGCGGCTCGCAGACCGCCTAGCCACCCCTCCCAGCCTCGACGCCCTCTCTGGACACAGTGAGGCCGCCACTCCGGCGCACGAGCGGCGCGGCGGCGACTGGAAGGTCGATGTGGACCGGTTCACCCGACTCACCACGCTTGCCAACTACCTCATCGCCCACTGTGGCGCCGACGGAGAGGCCCGGCTGCCGGTCCATCAAGTGTGCGAGGCGCTGGCGACGACACCCGCCGAACTCCGCAACGACGTGCGTGTCCTCAACCTGGTCAACTTCGGCGGTGACGGTAGCCTGCTGTTCGCCGAGTTCGAGCACCGCATGATAAACGTCATCTGCGACCTGGCCGGGCCCGCTATGGCGGCGCCGGCGCGGCTTTCCCCGCTACAGGCAGACACGCTCCTCCTGGCGGTCGATCTGGTCGGCGCAGGCCTGCCCTCCATCTCCGTCGAGACGCTGCGCGCAGCAGCAGCCAAGATCACCGCGGCACGGCACGGGCCACCGCCCTCACTGGAGAGCGGCGGCACGGCGCATGGCAACGACGCCGTGCTCGTGACGGTCAACACGGCGATCCGCGAGCATAGGGCCCTCGCCATCGAGTACTGGTCAGAGGGGCGCCACGAGCAGACACAGCGCGTCGTCGAACCCCACATGCTCGTCCAGCAGCGCGGCGAGTGGTACTACGTCTCCTACTGTCGCCGCGCCGAGGGCATCCGCACCTTCCGTGTGGCCACGACCAAGTCGGCCAGCCTTCTGGATGACCGCTTCACCCCCAGACCCCACGTGCAGCTGGACCTCTACCGTCGCGAGGGCATTCCTGGATCGGCGAGCTACACGAGCCGTCGAG
Organism: uncultured Thermoleophilia bacterium; assembly: GCA_964393265.1. GTDB lineage: Bacteria > Actinomycetota > Thermoleophilia > UBA2241 > UBA2241 > UBA6103. Next base: position 8,178 of record CAYMTC010000055.1, on the reverse strand, counting down.
CTACTCTTTGGTCCAGCGCCAAGGTCGCGCGCTGGATCAGTGAGCGGCAGAGCACCGTGCCCCTTGCCGACGGCTCGTGTCTCTCTCAGCAGCCTTTCGTCGACGAGGTATGGCTGGTGCACCACATCCTGCGCTTCGGCGGCGAGGCGGTGCCGCTGCAGCCGGCGAGCGCCGTCGCCGCCCTCAACCAGACGGTCGCCGCGCTGGCCCAGCGCTACCGGACGGTGTGAGGGGACGCGTGACGCGCGGTGGGCACCCTGAACGGCGGCCGCAGCGCAGAGTCGCGGGCAGGAGCGGGCCGCTGTGAGAGCCAGCGGCGCCTGCGGCGCGCGACTGCCGGCGGCATGAGATGGTGAAGGCATGGACGACGAGGGTATGGGCTTAGGGCGCTCGGTCGGGTCTGGCCAGGAAGATACTGACTCGCAGATGCCCTGGGCGTGGAACGGGACACGTCGGATCGTATGGCCTGTCCCGGCTGACTTCCTGCCACCTCCAGCGTTGCCGGCCCTAGCAGACTTCCCTCACGCATTGAGAGGAGCACTGGCCGAGCCCGTCGACAGCTCACCTCTGCGCGTCCTTGCCCGCGCCGCCCGCCGTGTCGCGGTCGTCGTTCCCGACGGGTCGCGAAAGGTCCCCGCTCACCTCATCCTGCCGACTCTGTCAGCAGAACTCGCCTCCGCCGGTGTCCCCACTGATGGGATCCAAGTCATCATCGGCTGCGGCCTGCATCGGACGACCACGGCCCAGGAGAGGCGCGAGATGCTCGGTGCAGACGTCGTCGACCGCCTCCCCGTCAGCGACGCGCACGCGCAGGAGTCCCCTCACGTGGAGATGGGCACCACCTCCCTAGGCTGTCCCGTGGTCCTGACCCGCTCCGTGGTCGACGCCGACCTGGTGGTCAGCGTCGGAGTGGTGGAACCACACCTCTACGCCGGCTTCTCCGGTGGCGTCAAGGGAGTGGCGATCGGCTGTGCGGGCCAGCCGACGATCGCCTGGACCCACGCGCCAGCCTTCATCTCGCGTCCTGACGTACGGCTGGCACGCCTGTCGGACAACCCCTTTCAGTCGACGATCCGCGAGATCGCGCAGCGGACGAGCCTCCGCTTCGCCGTGAACACCACGACGGCCGCTGAAGGGGTCGCTGCGGTGGCGGCGGGCGACCCCGTGGCCGTCCAGGCGACCCTGGTCGCCCGCCATCTGCCCTCCTGGCACCACGAGGTCCAAGCATGCTACGACCTTGTGGTAGCCGGAGTGCCGGCACCTAAGCACAAGACCCTGTATCAGGCGTCGCGCGCCGCCACGTACATCGGGCTGGCGGCGCACCCGGCCGTCCGCGACGGGGGTCTGATCCTCTTGTGCGCGGACCTGCCGCTGGGCGCCGGGGACGGACCGGGCGAGACCAACTTCGCCGACCTGCTGGGCCGGGCGGCCGCACCCGCAGTCAAGCGCACGCCCGGCGGCCGGTCGGCCGAGAGGTCTTCTCGTCGTCACCACTCCGCCTTGCCGAGCCCAGGCTTGGACGATCTCCTGGAACGAGGTCTACGGGCGCCGCTCGGGCCGGGTGGCCAGCGTGCCTTCGTCGTGGCCAGAGTGCTGCGCCGTCACCGCATCGGCGTCTTGGGCGACGTCGATCCAGAGCTGGTGACCGCGTTAGGCATGGAGTACTTCGGCAGCGTCCAGGAGGCCGTCGCGGCAGCCCGGCCGCGCCCGGGACAGGAGCCCCGCACACTGGTGATCGCCGACGCGTTCACAAGCGTCGTCACCGCCGCCCGCGGGAAGCCACCGGCCTGACGGCCACCCACGCACCTGCGTACCACGTGGCCGTCTCAAGGCATTCGGATCACGACCACCGCGGCGTCATCCTCGAGCACGCCCCCCGTGTAGCGCTGCACGGCGAGCATGAGGTCCTCGGCCACCTCTTGAGCCGCACCGCCGGCTGCGCGCCGCACCGCCTGTGCGAGACGACGCTCCCCGTACAGCTTGCGGTCGCGGCGAGCCTCGACCAGACCGTCCGTGTGCATGACGATCGTGACGTCGGGCGGCAGCACCAAGCGCTCGGTGGGGTACACGGCGCCGCGGAACAGCCCTATGGGGAAGCCACCTTCATCGGGCGTGGGCACCTTCTTGCCGCCAGAGACGACGACCGGCCGAGGGTGACCTGCCAGCGAGAACTCCAACAACCGTCGCGGCACGTCTATGTAGGCCACTAGCAGGGTCACGAACGGCAGGCCCTCCTCCTGCGTCATGATCGTGGAGTTGAGACGCGAGAGGCTCTCGCCCGGCGAGCTCTCGCCGACGTACGCGCGCAGCATGTACCTGACGAGCGCTGTCTGAGCAGCTGCCTGCAGCCCCTTGCCGCACACGTCGCCGACGCACACCATCAGACGGCCGGGACCCAGTGAGACCACGTCGTAAAAGTCACCGCCGACCCGCGCCGCCGCGGTGGCCGCTTGGTACCGAAGGCCGACATCCACGCCCGGGGTGTGGGGAAGCTCGGACTGCAGGGCGTTCTGCAGCGTCTCGGCGATCTGGTACTCGCGCTGGAACGTGGCAGCGTTGACCAGGCTTGCCGCCAACTGGATCGCCAGGGTGCGGGTGAGCAACTCGTCCTCGGCACCGAAGCCACCGCGCTTCTTGTCGGCACACACGAGGAAGGACGACTCGCCGAGGTAGGACGACGAGACCGCGACCACCAGTCGATCGCGCACCAGCGCCGCACCGGTGGGCCCGGACAGACCCTGCTGGCCCGCCTTGAGGAGCTCACGCACCGAGCGCAACCACAGAGGCACGGCCTGCGCCGAGTCCGTCGTGCTCAGGCCGACCGCGGTGGTCTCCTGGGCCGGCAGGTCGGCATCGTAGAGCGCGTGCACCGTGAGCCCGTCTTCCAGGACACTGACCAGGGCGACGCGGTGCACGTCCAGCAGCCCCGCTGCCGACCGTACCGCAGCGTCTAGAAGGCGCTGGGTGTCCGGCTGCGTCTGCAGGTGGTTGAGCCGCAAGGCGACGCCCATTAGCCGCTGCAGCTGCGCGATCAAGCGGTCGTTGCGCTCTGCCGTGGCACGCTGGTCCGCGTACAGACTGGCGTTGTCTATAGCCAGACCAGCGAACTGACACACCGCTTCGGCCAGCGCGATGTCCGCATCGGTGAAGCGGCGCTCGGCATGGCGGTCGAACAGCTCGATGAGTCCGATGACCCGATCGCGGGCCTTGAGCGGGACGCACAGAAGCCCTGTGAAGCCGCGAGTGGCGAAGTAGTCTCGCTCGGTGGCGGTGAGACGCTCAGAGTCGGTGTCGTGCACCGCCACCGCCGTACCCGTCCGCACCGCCCGCTCGCTGCTCGACCACAAGCTAAGCTGATACTCCTTTCCGGGCCTGGCGGCCAACGACGGCTCCACCGTATCGGCACCGACCAGCGCGGTGGCCACGCCCTGCTCCAGGTCCACGGAGTAGATGTCGCACTCGACCACGTCGAGCGCGGCCATGAGTCGCTTGGTGACCGCCCGCAGCACGTCGCGCAGCTCTAGGCTCGAGGCGAAGTCCAGACTGGACTCGACCACGAGGGAAAGATCGCGCTCGCGAGCTGCCAACTCGCGAGCGAGCCGCGCTCCCTCCAGCGACGCGCCTGTGTAGCCCGCGATGCTCTCGGCGAACCGCACCTGGTCCGGCGAGTAGCTCACATCCGCCGCTCGACGCCCCAGGAGTATCACGCCGAGGTCCTCGCCCAACGCGCGCAGAGGGATCGTGAGGCAGGACCGGAGCTCGGCCAGCGCCTGGGCCGCACCGGCCGTCTTCTCATCGATCCCGTCGAGCAGAGGCAGGCACTCACGCCCGATGGTGACCGCGTCCTCGCTCAGGGCATGGATGGCATCGGGAAGTGACTCGTAGGGCAGCTTCACATGCTCCAGTCCGGGACCGGAGCCGCGCGCTCCCTCGGCCTCCCACAGACCGTCTCGCAGTCGGAGCACGACCACGAGGTCGGCCCCTGTCTCCTGACGTATGCTCTCGAGCGCGAAACCCACGATGTCTTGGGCCGCCTCACCGCGACCGCTCATCCCCGCGATGTCGGCCACGGCCTCCGAGAACCGCGCCCGCATGCCTGCCCTTCTGGACACGCTGTCCACCTGGTTGAGCAGATGCGCCAGGACCAGCAACCCGACGCATGCCAGCAGCTCGAACAGGAGGAACACCAGGGCCTCGGCAGAGGGCACGCCCTCCGCGGCCGACACCGCACCACTGAGGACCAGACACAGCAGAGACAGATAGAACGTGGGCCGCACCCGCAGCACCACGGCGGACAAGCTGAGCGGCACCAGGTAGAAGCCGGCGATCACGAACCAGCGGGTGGTCAGCATGTCCACCAGGAACACCGCGATGATGCCCGCGACGACCATGGCGACCGCCACTCCACGCCGACGGCGAAGCCCCGCCACAAGGCCCACGAGCCGGGGGAAGCGGCGTTCGTCAAGCATCATGCGCGTCATGGAGTCGACCACTCTACCCCCACTGTGAGACTCGTCAGCCACAGGACGCCTCAGGATACCCACCGCCCCGCCTGCCGACAAGGCGGCCCGACTGGCGCCGATCCCTCGACCGCCGCTGCCGCCTACTTGACCCTCAATTCAACACATGTAGAATTCATCCTGCGTTGAATCGGGGCACGACGACGAGCGCATCAGTCGTGGCGCAGCTGCCACGCCCATGCCGCAGGAGGTCGCCATGTGGGCAATCACGGTCAAGGAGTTCCTGCAGCTACGGCGCGACAAGCGCACGGTCGCCATGCTGCTCATGCTGCCGCTGCTCTTCCTCGTCATCTTCGGGTACGCGGCCAGCTTCGACGTCAAAGAGGTGACCACAGTCGTCACAGGCCCGGCCGCGCCCCTCGTCCAGAGTGTCCTTCCCTCCGCTTTCCGCGTCGTCGCGACTCGTCCCGACGACGACCGCGCCGACGCGGTCGAGGCGCTGCGCCAAGGCGAGGCCATCGCGGCGATCGTCACGCCGGCGGCGGCGGGCAGCCGCCCCGAGCTGCTCGTTGACGGGACACAGATCTTCGCCGCCCGTGCCGCCCAGGTCGCCGCCGCGAGCGCCGCGAACGCCTCCGACGGCCAGACACCCGGCATCGCGCAGACGCTCAAGGTCAGCATCCTCTTCAACCCGGACCTGCGCACCTCGGTGATCATGGTCCCCGGCCTGTGCGGTATCATCCTCGTGTTCATCGGCACGGTCGCGACGGTGCTCGGCGTGGTCCGTGAACGTGCTGCAGGCACACTGGAGCAGCTCGCGGTCATGCCCTTCCGCGGCGCCGATGTGTTCCTCGGCAAGATCGCCCCCTACCTCCTCATCGCCGCCTTCGACATGGTGGTCATCGTGGCGGCGGGCCTCTTGATCTTCGACGTGCCGTTCCGCGGCTCCCCAGCGACCTTCGCGCTGGGAGCCCTCCTCTTCCTCTTTGTCACTCTGGGTGTCGGCGTCCTCGTCTCGACGGTCTCTCAGACCCAAGGGCAAGCCATCCAGCTGGCCATGATGACTCTGCTTCCGCAGATCCTCCTCTCAGGGCTGTTCTTCCCCCTGTACTCGGTAGCTATCGGAGTCCGATGGCTGGGCTATGTCCTTCCACTCACCTACTTCATCGAGATAGCGCGCGGCGTCATGGTGCGCGGGACCAGCATCACTGCGCTGTGGCTGCCGTTCCTCATGCTGGCCGCCCTCAGCGTGCTGGTCTTCGGCGGCGCAGTCCTGCGGTTCCGACATGACCTCGCTCCAGCGGGTCGAGCGGCGCGCTCCCACTCAGGTAGCGCCGAGCCGCCGGTACCGGAGCCCCTACCGTGAGGCCGTCGCCGGCCTCCGACGAGCAGTGCCAGATGGAGGCGGCCTCCGACGGTCACAGCAGCGCGGCCTCGCCGCCGTCCGCCGCCTGGGGCGTCCGGGATGTCACCGTACGCTACGGGCGGCGTACGGCTCTGGCCGGCGTCACGCTCCGCGTGGATGCCGGCACTGTCACCGCGGTCGTCGGCGGCGACGGCAGCGGTAAGTCGACGCTATTGCGCTGTCTGGCCGGTCTGGCGACGCCCGCTGCAGGCACCGTGCAGCGCCCGGATCCTCTGCGCCTCGGCTACGTCTCCGGAGGCGGCGGCACCTACCAGGACCTCACGGTCGAAGAGAACCTCGCCTTCGTAGCTCGCGCCTACCGCGTGCCCGCAGCTCGCTTCGCGCGCCGTCGTGAGGAACTCCTCGCTGCCTCGGGCCTCAGCGACGCTAGGCAGCGACTCGCGGGCCGCCTGTCGGGCGGCATGCGGCAGAAACTCGCCGTGGTGCTCTCACTCCTCCATGAGCCACGCCTCCTCGTCCTCGACGAGCCCACCACGGGTGTGGATCCGGTGAGTCGGGCGGAGCTCTGGCGCATCTTCGCCGCCGCTGTAGCCGATGGCACAGGCATACTGCTGGCCACTACCTACGTGGACGAGGCCGAGCGCGCCCTCCACGTCTGTGCCCTCCATGACGGCAGAGTGCTGCTGCGCGGCTCCCCCGCCGACATCGTGGCCGACCTCGAGGGCTGCATCCACGAGATGCCCAGCGACAGCTGTCGCCGCCCACCGGGCATGGCCTGGCGACGCGGCTCCACCTGGCGCTTGTACACGCCGGGTGGCCTCTCCCCGGTCGGTGACGACACAGTCGCCGCAGCGCGACCGACGGCGGCAACGCTGGAAGACGCCATCGTGGTGGCAGCCTGGCGCGACTCCGATGTGGCCCAGGAGGTCAGCCGATGAGTCGCCGCCCGCCCCAGCGCTCTGACCCCGACGGCGCCGCAGCCGTCACCTCTCCGCTGGTCACCGCCGTCGGTGTCACGCGGCGGTTCGGCCATGTGGTCGCCGTAGCGGACATGGACTTCCGCGTACACCCCGGAGAGGTCGTGGGACTTCTGGGCGCCAACGGGGCCGGCAAGACCACGTTCATCCGCATCCTCCTGGGGCTGTTGCCAGCCACCTCCGGCACTGTGGAGCTCTTCGGGACACCGCCCTCACGCTCTACTCGACGCCTCATCGGGTACGTACCGCAGGGCCTCGGCCTTTGGGAGGACCTCACCGCAGCAGAGAACCTCGCCTTCTCTGCCCGCGCCTTCGGCGCCACCCTGCCCGCGAGTCTGGACTCCGACCTCCAAGCTGCCCGCGACACACTGGTGCGCGACTTGCCGCTCGGCCTGCGACGCCGTCTGGCCTTCGCGGCCGCGTTGGCCCACGACCCCCTGCTCCTTGTCCTCGACGAGCCCACGTCGGGGGTGGACCCGCTGGCCCGCGCCCGCCTGTGGGACACGATCCGCAGCGCCGCCGATGCAGGCGCCGGAGCGCTCGTGACCACCCACTACATGGACGAGGCCGAGCAGTGCGACAGGCTGGTCATCATGGCGGACGCTCGAGTCGTGGCGGCCGACACGGTCGCGGCACTCACCGCCGGCCGCCACGCTGTCGAGATCCAAACGGCCGACTGGGCGACTGCCTTTGCCACCCTCGTGGCCGCGGACACACCGGTCGCACTCCGCGGCCGTCGGCTGCGCGTGCCGGACGGGGACCCCCGCGAGCTCCTGACGCTGCTGCAGCCCGTCGACTGCTCCGCCGTCGCCCGCCAGGTCCCGGCCACGCTGGAGGAGGTCTTCATCGAGCTCACCACCCGCCCCGTCGTGGAGGCAGTCCCATGAGCGCCGGGGGCAACCGCAGCGGCAGACGTCCCGGCAAGCCGCAGACCAAGCATGCCATCCTCGAAGCCGCGCGTCAGCTGTTCGCAGCGCGCGGCTTCGAGCGCACCACCGTTCGCGCAGTCGCTGCCCGTGCTAGCGTCGATCCAGCCTTGGTGCACCACTACTTCGGCAGCAAGGACGGTCTCTTGGAAGCAGCGCTGCGCCCGCCTCTCCGGGCACTGGCGGGCATCCAGTCCATCACAGAGTCGAGGGTCGAGCAGCGCGGCGAGCGCATCGTCCGCCTCTTCCTGAGCCTCTGGAGCGACGAGGAGGAGGGCGCCGCCTACCTGGCGGTGGTACGCTGCGCCGCTTCCAACGACCGCGCCGCCGCCATCATGCGGCGCGTCATCATGCAGCAGATCATGGGTCCGGTCATCGACGCGCTCGGCGGGCCCGACGCGCCGCGGCGCGCCCACATGGTGGGCTCACAGCTCATCGGCCGCGTCAAG
>CAYMTC010000054.1:0-9374 GCA_964393265.1 uncultured Thermoleophilia bacterium | reverse complement strand
CGCCGGACAGAGTCGGGGGGCCGGAGGCAGACTGCCCCCGGCCCCCCGATATCCCGGTACCAAGAGCTCCTGCAGCAAGCTGCAGGAGCCCCCGCGGATCAGCTCTCCTCAGTCGCCTTGGGACGCTTCCGCATGACGATGAAGACCACGATGCCCAGCACTACCACGACGGCTACCACGATGCCGACGATGAGGCCGGTGTTACTGCCACCGGTCTCAGCCTTCTCTGTGTTGGGCTTCAGGTTCAGGTAGGTGTCAAAGACCGTGGCGTTGTACCAGACGCTTCCTACCTCGGCAGGCGAGCGCGTCCACCCGGTCCACTTGGAGACATTGTAGGCCTCGAAGTTGTCCGGGTACTGCAGGATGATGTATGGGCTCTCCTCGTAGAAGATCTCCTGCATACGGTCGATGATCGCCTTGCGCTCCTGGGGGTCGATCGTGCGCTGCTGCTCCTTGAACAGCTCGTCGAACTCGGCGTTGCTCCAGTTGCAGTCGCTCCAGCTCTCGATCTGGTCCGATGTGAAGATCGAGAGGATGAAGTTCGGATCGATGTCGCCGCCCCAGCCCCAGATGAAGAGGTCGAAGTCAGGGGCGAATTCGTCATCGTCGTTGTAGTTGAACTGCTTGTCGCCAAGTACGCCGTCGTCAATGACCTCGTACTTGATCTCCAGGCCGACCTGCTCGAGCCAGCCGGTGATCAGCTTGCCGGCCTTCTGGCTCTCGGCAGACTCGCTGCGCGCATACAGACGCAGGCTGATGGGCTCGCCCTCGTACTCGCGTATACCGTCGCCGTCAGAGTCGGGGTAGCCAGCCGCGTCGAGTTCCGCGTTGGCCTTCTCAAGATCGAACGTGTAAGGCTCGGGCGGCGCCCAGTGCCAGTCGGGATCCGTGTACTTGTCCGGCTGGATGATGCTCAGGCCGGGAATGCCGAACCCCGAGTAGGCGATCTTCTTGACCTGCTCCTTGTCGACGGCGTAGTTGAGTGCCCGCCGGAAGGCGGGGTCGCGCAGCACAGGGTGACCGAGTGAGGCATCGCCTTCGTAACAGTTGAAGCCCAACTCGTCCATGCCTACGGGCGTGTAGCCGTGCGCTACCACGTGGTCAAGCTTGTCGAGGGGTTCGATCTGGGCAGGTGGGATGTTCCAGGCCATGTCGAGGTTTCCAGCCTTCATGTCCTGCGCCATCGTGTCGGCACTCTGGTAGGTCTGGAAGATCACCTCGTCGATGGTGGGTGCACCACCCCAGTAGTCCTTATAGGCCTCCATGCGGAGGTACTCGCCCTTCTTCCACTCGACGACCTTGAACGGCCCGCTACCGATGATCGGCGGCTCGTTCGTGAAGGTCTCCGCAAGCTCACCCTTGGGGACCTTGCTCCAGATGTGCTCGGGCAGGATGAAGACCCAGAGCCCGAGCATGTTCGCCTTGGGCTGGCTGCAGATGAACGTCGCCGTGTAGTCGTCGGGGGTCTCCACGCGCTCGATGAACTCTGTGTAGAGCGTGAAGGCGCTGAGTTCCTCCTCGATGATGGTGTTGAACGTCCAGGCCACGTCCTTGGCCGTCACCGGCTTGCCATCGTGCCAGGTGGCGTCCTGACGGATCTTGAACGTCCAGACCTTGCCATCCTCGGAGACTTCCCAGCTCTCAGCCAGCTCGCCCTTGGGCTGCAGCGTGGCGGCGTCCCACCCGGTGAGGAGGTTGTAGTTGAGGCGCCAGACCTCGTAGGACGAGGACTCGTACCCGATGAAGGGGTTGAGGTTGTCGGGATCGTTCGTCCAGCCGCCCCGAAGGATCAGCTTCTTGCCCGCGGCCGCGGAGGTCTCGTCGGCCATGGCGGGACTTGCCAGGGCCGCGCCGACAAGTGCAGCCAGGAGCAGGGCCACCACCCCCAACGACACCGATCGATGACGCGGAATCGACCTTCTCTGCATGACGACTCTCCTTGCTGTCGTTTCAGCGACGCGGCCACCACGCTCCGCGTCGCCATCCCCCTTGGGCCCGACTCTATCGCACGCGAGCGGACCCGGCATGGACAGCGTAGCGGGTCACCGGAGTGCCGCGGCACGGCCCATAGCTCTCAGTCCAGACCTCCTCCATCCGTCATTCCTTTCTAGCGTGGCGAACAAGCGCCCATACGACGATGCCTACCGCCGCCGCAGCCGCGGCGACGACGACCGCTAGCACCCCCGCGGAGAGGCCTCCGCCTCCGAGAACGCCTTGAGCGCGCGGCGCGACCGAGATGTAGCTGTCCACATTGTCGGCGGTCGCGAACACCGCGCCTGTCTTGGCCGGCGACCTCACCCAACCTTGCCATCTGGCCACGTCATACGCCTGGAGCTCGAGCGGGTACGCCAGCACGATGTAGGGACTCTCCTCGTAGAGGATCTCCTGCATACGGTGGATGATCTGCTTACGGTCCTGAGCTGACTGCGCGACTTGCTGCTCCAGATACAGGCGATCGTACTCTGGATTCGAGTAGTAGGTGTCACTCCAGCTCATGATCTGCCCAGTGAGCATGACACTGAGGATAAAGTCTGGGTCTGGGCCGCCGCCCCACGACCAAAGGAACATGTCGTAGTCGGGGGCGGGCCTACCACTCTCGGTGACCGCGTACAGCTTCTCGGCGAGGACGGCGTCGTCCAGGACGTCCAGCTGGATGTCGAGACCCACATCCCTGAACCATCCCGACAGCAGATTCCCAGTTTTCTGGCTGGTAGGCGACTGGGTCCGCGCCCAGAGACGCAAGCGTATGGGCTCGCCGTCCATCTCGCGGACCCCGTCGCCGTCAGCATCCGCATAGCCTGCCGCGTCGAGCGCGGCCTGCGCCCTGGACAGGTCGAACGTGTACGCGTCAGCGGACTGCGGCTCCCAGTGGTAGTCCGGGTCCTGGAAGTAGTGAGACTGCAGGATGCTGGTGGCAGGGTTCGCGTAGCCTCCGTAGACGTCCTTGACGATCTGCTTCTTGTCGACAGCCCAGTTCAACGCTTGCCGGAACTTGGGGTCGCGCAGCGCAGGATGCCCCTTACTGGTGGCGTCCGTGCAGCAGTTGAAGCCCAGCTCCTCGAACCCCTTGGTGGCGCACGTGATCGCCTTGACCCCTTGTTCTTCTGCGAGTGACGTGAACCAGGCCTCGGGCACTGGGTAGATGGCGGCCAGGCGCCCGCTCTTGAGGTCCTGCACCATCTTGTCTGCGTTCTTGTACGTGCGCAGGACCACGTTGGGGACGTTGGGTCTCGCTCGCCAGTACGCGTCGTTGCGCTTCAAGCGGACGTACTCGCCCTTCTTCCATTCCACTACCTGGAACGGCCCGGTGCCCACCACCGGCGCATCGTTGGGATAGGTGGTCGTCGCGTCCCTTCGCGGCACGGCGCTCCATATGTGCTCTGGCAGGATGGGGATCCAGAGATCGAGCATGTTGGCCTTCGGCTTGGACGTGGTGATCCTCACCGTCTGGTCGTCGACCTTCTCCACTTCCTCGAACAACGTGACGTGACTTGCGTAGCGACTCTTGGGATCGCTCATGACGGACCTGTACGTCCATACCACGTCGTCGGCCGTGAACGGCTCGCCGTCTGACCAGGTGACCCCATTGCGCAGGTGGAACGTCCAGACGAGCCCGTCCGCCGATCGTTCCCACCGTTGGGCTAGCTCGGGCACGGGCTTCAGCGTGGCCGCGTCATACCCCACGAGCAGGTCGTAGTTGAGATGGACGAGCTCGGCGCCTGCCGGCTCGCGGGCCACGAACGGGTTCAGGCTGTCCGGATCGTCGGTCCAACCGAATCGGATCGTCGTCCCCCCCTTTGGCGAAGGCTCCTGGGCCACAGCCGTCACACAGAGAGCCGGCAGGGCCGCAAGCAGGGACAAGAGCGCCACGACAGCAGGCCGAGTCCACCGTCGGATCGGCTCGGCCTTCACTAGCGCTCCCTTCCGTGCTCGTGAATCTACCGAAACTCTCACTCGGTTGACGTAGGCAGGGTCAAGAGCCCCACACGTGCCTGCTGCTAGGCCCCTGCAGCTCTGAGGCAACTCTTACGCAGCCGATACAGCCTGCTCGCAGCTCTCCCGACTGTTGCTGCCCCCTATAGTAACCCACGGTGGCCATGGCGTGCTGCTATACTGGTAGGTGGACTCACGCAACGCCGAAGGGGTCGGCATGCTCATCGGGCCCGAGAGAGAGCCGCGGCTTGAGGTGGCCGGTGGCGAACCGTTCGCCATCGAGTGCTGCGAGATCCGCCGTGACCTCGACCGGTCTATCCTCACCGCGGTCGTCACGCAGTCGCGGCCCTACGCGTTCACACCCGGCGATCGGGTCACCTTGTGGGCCGGGCCAAGCGTCGTCTTCGAGGGCCGCGCCGTCTCAGAGTCTGACGTCCTCGACCTCATGTCCTGCGAGTCGGACGGCGAGCTTAGCTGTGAGGAGACGATCTAGCTGGCGCTACGCGTCACCGCACCGGGCACACCGCACGCAGGCATCAGGGCGAGCCGACGAGGACTACTCCGCAGTGGGCAGCTCCGCCTTCTTCAGGACCCGTCTGCCCCACGCGAAGTCAGTCTTCCAGCTCCACCCCGTCCACGAGATCGAGCCCAAGCTCACGCCCGCAGTGGACCCTGTGGAGTGGATGAACCAGCCGTTCCCGATGTACAGACCCGCGTGGTAGATGGACGCTACCGTGGACTTAGGTCCCTTAGGACCAAAGAAGATGAGATCACAGGCCTGCAGCTTGGCACGGGTGATGCGTGGCTTGGCGGCACTCGCCATCTGGGCGGCCGACCGCTGATAGACCGATATGGGGTAGTCGAACGTGATCTTCATGACCCACCAGTCGAACCCGGAGCAGTCGAAGCCGCCGTGAGCCTGGCGCCCGTAGGGCGAGTCGACCGTGGGATACTCGCCGCCATAGATATGCGGGTAGCCGACGTACTTGAAGGCGAACTTGAGGATCTGCTTCTGCCGGTCACTGAGCCGAGGGAAGCGCACCTTGTTGAACGTGCGCAGGGAGTAGACCCGCCACTGTGACATGTGAAGAAGCTGGTAGACGCTGTAGGCGGCGGCATCGCGGGGAACGCGGTCGGTAGGCGACAGCTCTCGCTTGTCCTGAGCAGACGGATGGTTGTAGCGGAGCCCAAGGTAGCGCGCCGCCACCTCGGTAGCGAAGTAGCGCGGCGCCCCCGTCTTCCAGCCGGCGTTAGGCTCCCAATTCTTGGGATCGAGACTGGACAGCATGGTCCAGTCTTCCTTGGGAAACTTGATCTGCACCGCGCGCACCAGTGACCGGTGGAACTGCCACAGCAGTGGCGCCTGACCGGGGCGGAAGCCGTCCCCGAACCGCCCCATGAGACGCAGCTTGAGCGCTATCTGGATCTCGCGGTAGTACGGATGAGTGGTGGGCACGTCGGGGATCTCGATGGGCGTGAAGGTATCGTTCTGGCGGCGCAGAGCACGGACGAGCACCCGGGCGAGCTGCCCTCGCGTGAGCGAACGGGAGGGACGGAACTTGGACGTCCCATAGTCTGCGAGGAGTCGCTTGCCGCCCACCTTCTGGTTGGTCACCCAGTTGATGTGGCTGCGTGCCCAGTGGCCCTTGGGCACATCGCCGAAGGTGAGTGCGTCTGCCGCCTCCGGATGTGCCCACGCTACCGCGCAGAGACACGCTGAACAGACCACCGCGGCCACTGCCACGCGCAGAGCTCGAGCAGACCTTCGCCGCCCTGCCACACAAGACCGCCGCTCACCCTGCGGACGTAGCCTCTCGTTGGTCACGCGACCCTCCGTGGTCCGACTCCTGCTCTAGCTATCGGCCGTACGGTCGAACGCTTGAGCCATGAGCGCGCCGCCCAGGGACGACCTGGGCGGCACCCTGCGGCCACCACCTTATCGCAGAGAGACGCGCAGCGCCCGCGACCCTTTTCGCGCCGCGCGTCTGCGACACGTCGAAAGACCCGCGAGCGGAGACGAGGACGTCAGGCCGACTCGTCCGCTTGCCGCTCCCGCTCGAGCAGCTCGTCCACGGCAGACGGGTCTTGGTGCCGGACGATCTCGCCTTCGGTCATGTAGATGACGTCCTCGCAGATGTTGGTCATGCGGTCGGCGAGCCGTTCGAGGTAGCGCGCCATCGTGAAGACGATGATCAGAGGATCGAGCAGATCGAGGTGGGAGCGGATCTCTTCCTTGAGCTCCCCTACGAGGCGCGCGAAGAGCTCGTCCACGGCTCGATCGTCGAGCAGCACCTTGCGCGCCAGATCGGCATCGCCGTCGATGAGCGCATCGAGCGTCGTCGCCAACATGGCCTCGATGCGCTCGGCCATCACCAGCATGGTGGTCGGCGCCGGGATATGGACCGTGCGCTCCAGCTCTATCGTCCGCGCGCAGATGTTGGCGCTCAGATCGCCGATGCGCTCCAACTCATTGTCGATCTTGGAGACGGCGATGATGAAGCGCAGATCGCCGGCGACCGGCTGGTGCAGGGCGAGGATCTTGAGGCACTCCTCCTCGACCTCGACTTCTGCTTCGTCGATGGCCACGTCTGTGCTGATGACCTCGCGCGCGAGCGCCATGTCGCGTTTCTCCATAGCCACGAACGCCTTGTGGAGATTCTCCTCCACCAACGCTCCGAGAGCCAGGATCTGCCGCTTGAGGCGATCGATCTCTCGTTCGAAGTGGACGCCCATATCGCTCCGTTCAGGGTAGGGCCCGGCACTCAGCCGAAGCGGCCAGTGATGTAGTCCTCAGTCTGCTTCTGCTCGGGGTTGGAGAACAGCTTCGTGGTCTCGCCGTACTCGACGATGTAGCCCTGGTAGAAGAACGCCGTGTAGTCGGACACGCGTGCAGCCTGCTGCATGTTGTGTGTGACGATGAGGATCGTGTAGTCGCGCTTGAGCTCCTCGATGAGGTCCTCGATCTTGCCAGTGGCGATCGGGTCTATCGCGGAACACGGCTCGTCCATGAGCACCACCTCGGGCTCCGTAGCGATGGTGCGAGCTATACAGAGCCGCTGCTGCTGACCGCCCGAGAGGCCGGTGCCAGGTTCGTTGAGCTTGTCCTTCACCTCATCCCAGAGAGCCGCCCGCCGCAGCGCGTGCTCCACACGCTCAGCCAGCTCCGAGCGGCTGAGACGGTAGAAGAGCTTGAGGCCGTAGGCGATGTTCTCGAAGACAGTCATCGGGAATGGACTGGGCTTCTGGAAGATCATGCCCACCCGTCGGCGCACGTCCAGCACGTCGATGCCTTTGCCAAGGACATCCTGTCCGTCGAGGAGGATCTCGCCGCTGGCCTTATGATCGCGGTAGAGCTCGTAGATGCGGTTGAGGCAGCGGATGTGGGTCGACTTACCACAGCCCGAAGGGCCGATGATGGCGGTGACTCGGTTCTGGCGGTAGTCGATCGTGTTCCCGAACAGAGCCTGCGTCTTTCCGTACCAGAAGTCCAGGTCCCTCACCGAGATCTTCATCGCTGCAGGACTACCCTTGACGGACGGCGCCGCCGCGCTGAGCCCAGCTACGTCGATACGAGGCACGGCGGCGGGGCTGTGCGTCCCCACTGCATCCATGGTCAGCTCGTTCATCTCTTACCTCGCTGCGCGATGAGCCGGACGGCGATATTGGCCCCGAGGACTAGCAGGATGATGAGCAGGGAGGCTCCCCATGCCTTGGCCTGCCAGTCCGGATAGGGTGACTTGGCGTAGTTGTAGATCGTCACGGTGAGGTTGGCGTAGGGCTGGTCCGGACCAAAGGTCCAGTACGGGCTGTTCAGCGCTGTGAAGAGCAGTGGAGCGGTCTCTCCGCTCACGCGCACGACAGCCAAGATGGCTCCCGTCAACAGGCCAGCGCGAGCTGACTTGACCACCACACCGAGCGTCGCGCGCCAACGTGCAGCACCGACGGCCAGAGCCGACTCGCGCATCTCGTTGGGCACGAGGGTCAGAATGTCCTCGGTGGTCCGCGCCATGACCGGCAACATGAGGACAGCTAGTGCGAAAGCCCCCGCCCACCCCGAGAAGTTGCCCAAGGTGGAGACGAGCAGCATGTACGCGAAGAGCCCGACGATGATAGACGGGATGCCCATCATGACGTTGATGGCGCCACGCATACTGTTCGCGAAGCGGCTGTCCTTGCCGAACTCGGCCAGATAGACGCCCGCGAAGAAGCCCAGGGGCACACCCATCGCCGTCGCGAGAGCGGTCATGATCAGCGTGCCAAGGATGGCGTTGGCCACGCCGCCGCCTTCCTGGCCTGGTGGCGACGGAAGCGCCGTGAAGAAGTCCAAGTCCCACGCCTGGATGCCCTTCTGTACGCACACGACGATGATCCAGGCCATGAGAGCCACGCCCAGTGAGGCCGCGACCCAGGAGAACCCCTTGATGGTGAGGTCCACCGATCTTCGCGCGCTCACCCGGCGGTGCGGCATCTCAGCTAGCGAGCGCATCATCGGATCCCCACCTTACGATTCACCATACGAAGCCACAGCTGAGCGATCAGCTGGAACACGATAGTGACCAGGAACAGGATGAGCCCCAGCTCCATGAGCGCCGCTTTGTGCAGGTCGGCCGCCTCACGGAACTGCGACGCGATCGCCGATGCGAAGGTGACACCGGGTGCAGTCAGGCTCTCCGGCAAGTTGAACGTGTTGCCGACCACGTAGGCCACAGCCATCGTCTCCCCGAACGCCCGGCCAAGGCCGATGAACGTGGCGCCGACGAACCCGCCGAACCCGTAGCGGAAGCTGACCTTTCGGGTCACCTCCCACGTCGTCGCGCCCATGCCGTACGCGGCCTCCTTGGTGACCGTGGGCACCATGCGCAGGACGTCACGCGACACCGCAGTGATGTAGGGCAACACCATGAAGGCGAGGATGAGGCCCGCCGTGAGGATACCGATGCCCAACGGCGGGCCACTCAGCAGCCAAGGTATGCGGCCCAGCGGCGTGGCTTGGAGCCACGGTGTGACGTGCTCCTGCATGATCGGCACCAAGACGAACAAGCCCCACATGCCATAGATGATGCTCGGGATAGCAGCGAGCATCTCCACGGCCGTGCCGATGACGCGGCTCACCACTGGATGGACCAGCTCCACCAACAGGAGCGCGATGATCAACGCCAGGGGGAGCGCGATCATCATCGCGATGAGCGTCGTGGTGAGCGTCCCTACAAGCGGAGCGGCTGCACCGAAGCTCTCCTTGTTCGTGTCCCACGTCGAAGTCCAGAGAAAGCTCAGCCCGAACCGCTTGACGCTCTCCCACGAGCCGTCGACCAGACCGATGGTGATGCCCAGCATGAGCAGGGCGATGAGGAGTGTGCACGCGATGGTGACACCCTTGAAGGCCAGGTCACTCTTAGATCGGAAGAGCACACGTCTGAACTCCAGTCACCGCTCATTATCTC
>CAYMTC010000053.1:0-9387 GCA_964393265.1 uncultured Thermoleophilia bacterium | reverse complement strand
ACACCCTATCCTACACTCTTTCCCTACACGACGCTCTTCCGATCTGGCCTCATCGCGTCCTACGCCATCGAGAGCCTAGCCCGGGTGCCGGTGCAGATCGAGGTGGCCAGCGAGTACCGCTACCGTGATCCAGTGTTAGACGCCGAGACTCTGGTCATCGGCATCACCCAGTCAGGCGAGACGCTGGACACACTCGTGGCCATGCGTTTGTCGCGGGCGGCCGGCGCGCCTGTACTGGCGCTCACGAACATCATGGGTAGCCAGGCCACGCGCGATGCCGACGCGGTGCTCTACACGCGCGCCGGTCTGGAGATCGGCGTGGCGGCGACCAAGACGCACACCTCCCAGGTCGCCGCTCTCACGCTCTTCGCCCTACACTTGGCCGCGGTGCGCGGCGCCACTGCTGCCACCGAGTTGCAGCGGTTGGGTCGAGAGCTGCGCGACGTGCCTCGGCTCGTCGGACAATGTCTCTCCGACCCGGGCGATCTGGAGGCGGTGGCGGAGCGCTACAAGGGCGAGCGCTTCTTCCTGTACCTGGGTCGGCACATCGGCTACGGCGTGTGCCTCGAGGGCGCGCTCAAACTCAAGGAGATCAGCTACATCCCAACGGAGGCGTACGCCGCCGGCGAGATGAAGCATGGACCCATCGCGCTGCTCGACGAGGGTTCGCCGGTGGTCGTCGTGGCGACCGATGGGCCGGTCTTCGCCAAGCTCGTGTCCAATATCGAGGAGGTCCGGGCGCGCAACGCCGATGTCATCGCCGTTGCCAGTCGTGGCAACAGCGACATCGACGAGCTCGCTACCGCAGTCCTCCGGGTGCCGACCTGCGATCCCTGGCTGTCGGCCATGCCGGCCGTCGTGCCGCTGCAGCTGCTCGCCTACCGCATCGCGCGGCTCAAGGGCTGCGACGTGGACCAGCCGCGCAATCTCGCTAAGACCGTCACCGTCGAGTGAGAGGTGGTCGTGCCTTGCGCTGACCCTGTCGGCGAGGACGCCGGCCTTGTCGGCCTCGGCGCTGCCATGGCCGACCGCGCCAACGTCTGCGGCATCGGCGTCGACTTGGTCGAGGTGCCGCGCGTGGCGGCGCTGCTAGCTCGCCATCCCCTTGCCAGCGAGCGGCTCTTCACCGCCGCCGAGCGGGCGTACTGTCGCGGCTGCGCCGTAGCGACGCAGCGGTACGCGGCGCGCTTCGCCGCAAAGGAGGCGGTGGGCAAGGCTCTTGGCAGTGGTGTCCTTGCCTGGCACGAGATAGAGGTCGTCGAGGGCGGTCCTCCGCGGGTGCGCCTCAGCGGCCGCACCGCAACGCTTGCGCAACGCCTTGGCGTGGCTAGAGTGGACCTCTCCCTTACGCACACAGCGACCCTGGCAGCCGCGTTCGCGGTGGCTCTTGCCCACGAGCGCAGCCCAGCGGACCCGGACGGCGCACGCCGAGGAGGCACGACATGATCGACCCGCTGCTCACCGGCCTGTACACAGCCCAGCTCATGCGCGACATGGACACGGCGGCCATCGAGGACGTCGGCATCCCGGGAGGGCATCTCATGGAGCGAGCGGGCGCCGGGGTGGCCGAGGAGATCCTTGAACGGTTCGACCCCGAGGAAGCCGTGGTCTACTGTGGCAAGGGCAACAACGGCGGCGACGGCTTCGTCGTGGCGCGGGAGCTCGCCAACGCGGGCGTCTCCGTGGTGGTCTACGCTGTCAACGGTCGCGAGGGATACCAAGGCGACGCCCTGCTCAACCTCCGCATAGCTGAGCGGTTGGGACTGGACATCCGTGATGGGTTGCCCGAGGGAAGCGACGAGATCGCTCTGTTCCCGGACCTGGTGGTCGATGCCGTCTTCGGCACCGGATTCGCGGGCGCCGCCCGCGGGCCAGCGGCGCTCGCCATCGAGTCCATGAACGCTTCCCCGGCGCCGGTCGTCTCCGTCGACATCGCCAGCGGCGTGGATGCCAGCACGGGTGAGGTCACTGGGCCCGCCGTGCTGGCAGATCTCACCGTCACCTTCCAGGAGAGCAAGGTCGGCCACTTCGTCACCCCCGGAGGCGAGTTCTCCGGCGAGGTCGTGGTCGTGCCTATCGGGATACCTCCTCGGTGTCTGGTGCCGCCCGACGTGTGGCTACTCACCGTCGAGGGTCTCTCGCCCCTCGTGCGCCCCAAGTGCATGCTCGACCACAAGCGCACGGTGGGGACGGTGCTGGTGGTAGGCGGCACCCGCGGTATGGCGGGCGCGGCGTTCATGGCGGCGATGGGGTCGCTGCGCACCGGCGCCGGCTTGGTGCGGTGCGCCGTGCCCGCGACGGCAGCCTCCGAGAAGCCCTTCCCTGAGGTCATCGCCGTGTCCCTACCCGATGAGATCTACCTTAGCCCGGCGAGCCTCGACGCGATCACGGCCCAGGCGCGCGATCTGAAGGCAGTCGTGTTGGGGCCTGGCCTGGGCCGAGCCGACGAGACTGTGGAGCTGGTGAGAGCTCTGGTCCAAGAGGACGCGCCTCTGCTGATCGACGCGGATGGTCTCTGGGCACTCGCTGAAGAGCCCGAACTCCTGGCCGGCCGCTCGGCGCCGACCGTGCTCACCCCGCACGAGGGTGAGTTGGGGCGCCTGCTGGGCAAGCCAGCGGCCGAGGTGGCGGCTCATCGTCTGGCGTGCGCCCGAGAGGCGGCGCGACGCAGCGGCGCCGCCGTGCTGCTCAAGGGCGAGGGCAGCATCGTGGCCGATCCGAGCGGCGTCGCCTACGTCATACCGACCGGCAACCCGGGCCTAGCCACTCCTGGCACCGGGGATGTCCTCAGCGGGGCCATCGGAGCCCAGTTGGCAAAGGGGCTCCCGGCCACGGACGCAGCTTGCCTGGGTGGCTACGTCCACGGGCTGGCGGCCGACTTGGCGGCCCAGCTGGCGCTGGGCACAGATGGCATGATCGCTGGAGACTTGTTCGACTACCTGCCCCTGGCACTTGACCAAGTCAAGGCAGGTGTCGAGAAGCTCGCGGACGACGAGGAGGACTAGGGCGATGACCGCCAAGAAGCAGACTGCAGAGACTGGGCCGCTCGTCGGTGAGTACATGAAGACGGAGGTCGTCTCGGTCAAACCGGAGGCCACGGTCCGTGAGCTCGTCGAACTCTTCAAGGAGACTGGTGTCGCCGGCTGCCCGGTCGTCGACGAGAGAGGCGGGGTCGTCGGCATGGTGACCGAAGGCGACGTCGTCGCCCAGGACGCCGATCTGCACTTCCCGCGCTACTTCGAGTTCCTCGACAGCCTCATCTACCTGGAGAGTCCCAAGAAGTTCGAGGAGCGGCTGCGCAAGATCACGGGTGCCACGGTGGGCGACATCATGACCCGCGACGTCATCACCGTGTCGCCCCAGAGCTCGGTGCACGCGGCGGCGACCATCATGGCCGACAATCGCATCAACCGCATCCCGGTAGTAGAGAACGGCAAGCTCGTAGGCATCATCGGTCGGCACGAAGTGCTGCGGGCGATGGGCCTCTGACTTGAGGGAGCGCATGGCCACACTACTCAAGGGGCGCCAGCGTGCCTTGGCGCTGGTGGACCTCGATGCTGTCCGCCATAACGTGGCTCTCCTCAAGGCTAAGCTGCCGGCGCAGGCCGTGCTGTGTGCCGTGGTGAAGGCCAACGGCTACGGTCACGGGGCGGTATCGGTCGCAAGAGCCGCTCTTCAAGCAGGGGCCGGTTGGCTGGGGGTGGCCACGGTCTCCGAGGCCGAAGAGCTGCGGGCGGCCGGCCTTCGCGCGCCAGTACTGGCGTTCGGAGCCATGACAGGCGTCGAGCTGGAGAGAGCCGTGACGGCCGATACGCAGGTCGTCGTCTGGTCGGCGCGGTTCGCTGAAGCCGCGCGGGCCGCTGGCGCCAAGGCGCACGTCAAGTTCGACTCGGGTATGGGTCGCCTGGGTGTCGATGAGCAGACGGCTCTCGAGCTGGCCGCGCTCCTCGCCGAGGGTCGCGGCGGAGTAGCCGGGCTCATGAGCCACTTCGCCACGGCGGACGAAGACGACCAGACGTTCTTCCACTCGCAGCTCACGAGGTTCCTCCAGCTCGAGCGGGAGTTCAAGCGGCGCTATCCCGGTGTGCTTGCGCACACGGCGAACAGCGCCGCTATCCTGCGTGCGCCGACCGCTCACTGCGACCTGGCGCGCGCCGGCATCGCGGTCTATGGCCTTGATCCAGCGAATCGCACGCCAGACGCCTTCGATCTGCGGCCGGCGATGCGCTGGAGCTCGTACCTGGCCGGAGAGCGCACTGTGGAGCCCGGAGGTTCCGTTGGCTACGGCCGTCGTTTCATCGCCGAGGAGCGCACTCGCATCGGCATCGTGCCCATCGGCTACGCAGACGGTGTCCGTCGCGCTCTCACAAACCAGGCAGATGTCCTGATCGCTGGGCGCCGTTGTCGGATCACGGGGACGATAAGCATGGACCAGCTCACGGTGAAGCTGCCGTGGGAGGCGTGTGCCCCGGGCGACGAGGTCGTGTTCATCGGCGAGTCGGGCGGGGAGCGTCTCCTGTGCGAGGAGATGGCCCAGGTGCTCGGCACCATCAACTACGAGATCGTCTGTGGCGTGAGCCCGCGTACGGTGAGGCAGTACGTGGGAGAAGGACCATCGGCGTGATGTCCGACGGAGGCTGAAGCAGACGCATGCACATGGCGCCGTCCGAGTCTGCTCCTCATGACGGGCCGGTGCTGGCCGCCGCGCAGGTCAGCAGCGTCGTCGCAGCCTGTCTCCTGCCCGATGAGGCCGCCTGGCTCGTCGGCGGCGCTGTACGCGACGGCCTCTTGGGCAAGGCAAGCCGCGATCTCGATTTCGCTGTCCGTGGCGACGCCGCTCGAGTGGCGCGAGTCGTCGCCGACCTCTTGAACGGCTCTGTCTTCACCTCCTCCGAGACCTTCTCGACGCACAGAGTGGTGCTGCCCAACGGCGTCATCGACTTCGCTCCCTTGCGTGGCGCCGACATCGTCGACGACCTGCGCGGCCGTGACTTCACTGTCGACGCTATGGCTCTGCCGGCCCGTGCCGGCGATCCTGGGGGGCGTGTCGGCGTCGGGAAGCCCATCGACCCGCTGCGCGGCGCCGCCGACCTTAGGGCCGGCCGCCTGCGCGCCTGTTCGAGCCGGGCGCTGCTCCTCGACCCGCTGCGCGTCCTGCGGCTGGCTCGTCTGGCTGTGGCCTACGAGCTCGAGCCGACACCGGGCGCGCTGGACGCGGCGCGCGAAGCAGCGCCGCACCTGAGCGAGGTCAGTGCCGAGCGCGTGGCGTACGAGCTGACCGCGCTGCTAGGCCTGCCCGCGGCGGCGGCCGGAGTGCGGGTGCTGGACGCTGTCGCAGCGCTCGACGTGGTCTTGCCCGAGCTGACTCCGCTGAAGGCGTGCGAGCAGAGTCCCTACCACCACCTTGAGGTGTTCGGCCATACCCTTGAGGCTCTGGAGCTGCTTCCTCAGGTCGTGCGACAGTTGGGTGGCGAGCGGTTCCTTGCGGAGCCCAGCGCGTGCGGCCTGACCGGCGCGGCCCCGCTGGCCCCGCTGGCCTGGGCGGTGCTCTTGCACGACGTCGGTAAGCCGCAAGTCCGGCGTGTCGATCAAGAAGGACGGGTCATGTTCTGGCACCACGACCAGGTAGGTGTGGATGTCGCTGACCGACTGACACGGCGGCTGAAGCTCAGCCGCCGCTTCGCGGACTACTTGAGCATCCTCATCGGGAACCACTTGCGGCTCGGCTTCCTCGTCAGGGAGTCGCCCCTCACCCGGCGGGCGCTGATGCGCTACCGTCGAGCCGTCGAGCCCTTCGTGTTCGAGTCCGTGGCCCTGTCACTCGCCGATCGCGTGGCCACTCGTGGCGACAAGACGTCGTCTGTGTCGGTGGCGCGCCACTATCGACTGGCGCGCCAGGTCTGGCTGGAGATGCCCAAGTCCACCCAGTCCCTACCCTTGAGCGGTGACGACGTCATGCGTCTGCTGGGGATGGCTGAGGGACCGCTGGTGGGCGAGGCCTTGGCAGCGCTCCGCGACGAGGTCGACGCAGGTGAGGTCCTGGATCAGGCAGGTGCACGCTCCTTCCTGCTGCGCTGGAGAGCGGGACAGAGCGGAGGGGCCCAGGGTGCCTGAGCTGCCTGAGGTAGAGGTGGTGCGCCGGCGGCTCGAACCCTATGTCCTGGGCAAGGTCATCAAGGGTGTCCAGGTCTTGGATCGTAAGGTCTCAGAGGTGCCCGAGGCGGCCCTGGCGCACTCTGTCGTGAGCCGGCGGGTGCTGGGCACGCAGCGGCGGGGCAAGTGGCTGGTCTTCGTCCTTGGTCCGCGCGCTGCCCGGGCATCGGGAGATGCCTCGGACGACACCGGTGTGCTGCTGATCGTCCACCTCCGAATGACCGGCCGTCTGCTCGTGCGGCCGGACGTTGCGGGTCCGTCTTGCGACCCACGGTTCACGCTCCGATTCGAGGATGAGTCGCGGCTCTACTTCTACGACGTGCGGCGATTCGGAGGCCTCTGGGTCGTGGCTCCCGAGAATGCGGACGACTTCTTCGCTCGCCTGGGTGTGGAGCCGCTCGGCGAGGAGTTCACGGTGGCGCGACTCCGCGCTGAGCTGGCTGGGCGCAGGATGCCGTTGAAGGCCTTCCTCCTGGATCAACGCCGGCTCGCGGGGCTAGGGAACATCTACGCCGACGAGTCTCTGTTCAGGGCGCGGCTCAA
This sequence comes from uncultured Thermoleophilia bacterium, assembly GCA_964393265.1. Classification (GTDB taxonomy): domain Bacteria; phylum Actinomycetota; class Thermoleophilia; order UBA2241; family UBA2241; genus UBA6103. Next base: position 2,691 of record CAYMTC010000053.1, on the reverse strand, counting down.
CCCCCTGCGCCCGGCCGGGTCGGTCGGGCCGCGCGAGGCGGAGCGGCTTCACGCGGCCATCCGCGAGACCCTCCAGCTGGGCATCGACCATGAAGGCACCACCGTCGAGAGCTTCGTGGACCCTGCGGGCCAACGTGGCAGGTTCCAGGAGATCCTCAACGTCTACCAGCGTACGGGACAGCCGTGCCGCGTCTGTGGCGAGACAGTGCGGCGCACCGTCGTCGGCGGCCGTAGCACACACTACTGCCCGCGTTGTCAGCCGCGACGCTCCATGGCCGTGCGCGCCGTGACAGACCGCCGCCGCTCGCTGCGAGCGTCACGAGACGGTACACCGTCAGGGGGTCGCTCGCGCCCGTCGTCTGCCAGATGACGGGCGCCATCCGTCGCCACTCGCTGTACGTGGTCGCTGCCTTCGTGCCTCGTCGGGACTCGGTGGAGGTGGGCTCGCTTGGGACCGTTGCGGTGGGCCGCGGTTGGTATGCCTACGTCGGGAGCGCGCGACGAGGGCGTGGCGCCCGCGTCGCGCGTCATCTGCGCGCTGCCAAGCAGCGGCACTGGCACGCCGACTACCTCTTCTCGCAGTACCCGGCCACGCTCGCCTGGACCGTCGACGGCATTCTGGACGAGTGCGAGTCAGCGGACGCACTGGCCCAGAAGGCGACGGTGGCGTGGGCTGCGCGTCGCGGCGGCGTCTCTCTGTCCCGTGGGCGCGCGGCTGCCACTGCAGGAGCCGCTGTGGGGTGGGTGCCGGCCAGCCCAGAGGCCAGGCGCCGACCTGAGCAGACGGAGGTGCCTCAGGTGCGCCCGTGGCGCTTCGGTTCCTCGGACTGCGGCTGCGTGGGTCACCTGGTACGCTTTCCGTCACGGCGGAGTCTCTGGAGCGCCCTCAGCGAGCTAGCGGCCGGTAACGGGCTGGCTGTCAAGGCGGTCGAGCGCTGCCTTACGGGACCGCCGCTAGGGCAGACGGCGTCGGCGTCCGTCAAAGGCTCAGCGGGGCGGGACAGCGGCACGGGGGTCACTTGAGGACATGGATGCAGAAGCGAGGATCGACGCGGGGGTGTGCGGCTTCCACACCGTGGTCGCCGCCAAGAGTGAGAACGGGCGTATCTGCCGGCTCACGATCGAGTCCGACTGTCCCAACGTGCGTCGGCTCGCTGCAGAGCTGCACGAGGTCGACGGCTACGCCCAAGTCGCGTACGGAAGGGGGCGGCCCACGGTACACGAGCTGGCGGACGTGCACCTTCAGCACGCCGCCTGCCCTGTCCCATCGGGGATCATCAAGGCTATCGAGGTCGCGTGCGGGCTCGCGCTGCCGGCCGACGTGTCCATCAGTGTCAGCAAGACGGACGGGGCGACCTGAGCGCACGAGGGCCCTCGGGCTGCCGTCCCGTGCTCTACAGGGCTCCTAGGACCAGCCCGGCGACCATGCTGGCGAAGACCAGCGCCGTGACTGCTGTGTAGCGCCAGTCCCGCTCCTTGAGGAAGACGACCACGGTGCCGGCTACCCGCACGAACGGTGTGAGGATCAGTGCCAACAGCCCCAGGGAGAACAGGGCTTGAGGCTGCAGCCTGCTCGCGCCACGCACGGCGTCCACGGGGCCCACCACCGAGTCCGGCAAGGCGCCGCCTCGGACCGTCCATGTCACCATGCCGCCCAACAGCAGGGCGGTGCTGACCACTAGCCCCCAGCGCAACACCGTGCGCACCAAGTGCTCTATGCGGTCCACCTCGTGCGCCGAATGCTCGGTGCGCCTGTCCGGCGTCTCGGTCATCGTGTCGCCGCCCATGTCATCTGGACCTATGCCGTCGCGTCCCGCATCGCTGACCGTCGGTCATCGTGCTGCCGTCCATGCCATCTGCACCGCGAAGAAGAGCAGCAAGAGGACGAAGAGCAGGCGCAGGAAGGCCGTGGGGAGTCGTGAGCCCACTCGCGGTCCCATCTGCGCTCCCAGCAGGACACCCAGGGCGGTGGGCACGGCGACAGCGGGGTCCAGGAAGCCCTTTCCGTAGTAGATGACGGCGCTCGTGGCGGCTGTGACGCCTATGGCGAAGTTGCTGGTGGCGATGGCGGCCTTCAGCGGGACGTTCATGAACAGGTTCATCGCCGGCACCTTGACCGATCCGCCTCCCACGCCGAGCAGGCCGGACAAGTTGCCGGCGACGAAGCTGAGAGCCAAGCCCAGCGGCATGCGCCGTACGCCGTAGGAGACAGCCTCGCCGGTCGCCTCATCGACGTAGTGCTCGTCGAGGAGGCCGGTCGTGGTGTGACCACCGTCGCCGCCTCGCCCGTGACGCATGCCCCACGCGGCCCAGACAAGGAGTCCGGCGAACAGGGCCTGCAGTACGCGCGCGTTGAGAAGGACCGCTGTGATGCCCCCCAAGATGGCGCCTACCGAGGTGGCAAGCTCGAGGACCATGCCTAGGCGGATGTTGGTCAGCCCACGTCGCACGTAGACGATCTGGGCTGCGGACGAGGTCGCGATGACGCTCACGATGCTGGCGCCGATCGCTGTCTTCATGGGGACGCCCAGGAAGAGCGTCACCACTGGGACGACAACCATGCCGCCGCCCACGCCGAGCATGCTCCCGAAAGCACCGGCGAAGACGGCGGTAAGGAAGATCAGAGTGAACGTGAGGGCCATGTGGCGTCCACTATACGCGAGCGGCTCCAGCCGGCGCTCGCGCGAGCGC
>CAYMTC010000052.1:0-9421 GCA_964393265.1 uncultured Thermoleophilia bacterium | reverse complement strand
CCGTTCCACGTGAGCAACGGGGAGCGCCGAGAGGTGCCCGTGGGGACCACGTTCACGCAAGCGTTCGGCGATGCGCTCGTCCGCGAGGCGCGTGCGGACGAGCGCATCGTCGCCATCACAGCCGCCATGACGCAGGGTACTGGGCTCGAGCCCTTCGAGAAGGAGTTCCCCGAGCGGCTCTACGACGTCGGCATCGCCGAGGAGCACGCGGTGGCGTTCGCCGCGGGGCTCGCTCTGGGTGGACTCAAGCCGGTGGTCGCGGTGTACTCCACCTTCCTGCAGCGGGCCTACGACATGGTCATCCAGGACGTGGCGCTCCAGCGTCTTCCGGTGGTCTTCGCGGTCGATCGGGCTGGGCTGGTGGGCGACGACGGCCCCACGCACCACGGCGCGTTCGACCTTGCATACCTGCGCGTGGTGCCGGGGCTGGTGGTCATGGCGCCCTCCAGCCAGGAGGAGTTGCAGCACATGCTCCACACGGCGCTGCGCCTCGATGCACCTGTGGCACTCCGCTACCCACGGGGCATGGCGGCGCCCTTCGTTCCGCCCAAGGACCTTGAGGTACTGGCCGTCGGACGCGCTCGGCTGGTGGCTGAGGGCGAGCGCGTAGCTCTGGTCGGGGTCGGCAGCGGCGTCTCCCTGTGTATGGAGGCGGTCCCGCTGCTTGCCGACAGCGGCCTGCATCCCACCGTGGTGGACGCCCGCTTCGTCAAACCTCTCGACACCGACCTGCTCGACCGGCTGGCCGATACGCACGAGCGCATCGTGACGGTCGAGGAGGGCTCGCTGGTCGGCGGGTTTGGGAGCGCCGTCGCGGAGCACCTTGTCGGTCGCGACGTGGCGGTGACCCGCTGCGGTCTGCCCGATGCGTTCGTCGCACACGGCGATCGCCGCCGGCTCCTGGCCGACGTCGGGCTCACCGCCGAGGCCATCGCGGCGGCTGCGCTGGCGCTGCCCACCGCCGCTGCGCACGCGCGCTGACGCATGCGGGAGAGGCTCGACGCGCTGCTGGTGCGGCGCGGCTACTTCGCGACACGGGCGCAGGCGCGCGCGGCGGTCCTAGCCGGAGAGGTCACCGTGGACGGCTGCCGGCTCACCAAAGCAGGCGCCCAGGTCGCCGCAGACAGCGATGTGGCCGTCGCGGAGCGACGGCGGTACGTCTCACGCGGCGGTGACAAGCTGGCCCATGCGCTCGATGTGCTGCAGGTGCGGGTCGATGGTGAGGAAGTCTGCGACTTGGGCAGTTCCACCGGAGGGTTCGTCGACTGTCTGCTGGAGCGTGGCGCCGCGGCGGTCATCGCGGTCGACGTCGGCTACGGTCAGCTGGACTGGCGACTGCGCAACGATTCGCGCGTCGTGGTGCTCGAGCGCACGAATGCGCGCCAGCTCCACAGGCAATGTCTACCGTTCCGCCCTGGCTTCGTGACCGCGGACGTGTCGTTCATCTCTCTGACCCAGGTTCTAGGGCCCGTGCTAGAATCCGCGCGGTCCGACTACCGAGGCCTCGTGCTTGTCAAGCCCCAGTTCGAGGCTGGCCGCGAGAACGTCGGTAGGGGTGGAGTAGTGCGCGATCAACGCGTCCAACGCGAGGTGGTGGAACACGTGGGGCAGTGGTTACAGGGTCGCAGAGCGGCCGTTCTCGGCGTCTGTGACTCGGGTCATCCTGGGCCCAAGGGCAATCGTGAGTTCTTCCTGTACTTCTGCGACGGTGCGTCACCGCTCGCCTCTTCCAGCGTGAGCCTCGCGTCGGCGGCGCAAACGGCTGTGGAGCAAGCCCATGCCTGAGCCTCTGCGCCGGCTCGCGGTGGCCAGCCACCTCGTGGCCGAGACCACCATCGAGGCCTTGGAACGACTCGCGGCGGCGCGCGAGCGGCTGGGTGTGGAGCTGCTGCTTCCGGCCGCCGAGGCCGCCAAGCACCCGCGCTTGGTGGGCAAGGGGTTCATCGCCGCCGACGACGATCAGGTAGCCGCGGCCGACGCGTGCATCGTGTTCGGCGGCGACGGCAGCATCCTGCGCGCCTTCGCCAAGCTTCTGGCGTCCAACGTGCCTGTCATCGGCGTCAACTTCGGCACCGTGGGCTTCCTCGCGGACATCTGTGCGGAGGGGTGGCTGGAGAGTCTCGCACAAGTGGTGCGGGGCTCCTACAGCGTGGTCGAGCTCCTCACGGTAGAGGCCCAATTCGACGGACAGCGGCGCATCGGTGTCAACGACGTGGTGCTCACGCGCTGCGAGCCGCACGGCGTGCTGCACCTTGACTACAGCATCTCGGGGACGCCAATAGGCTCCATGCGCTGCGACGGTATGATCGTCGCCTCGCCGGCGGGCTCCACCGCCTACAACCTGTCATGCGGCGGTCCGGTGGTCGTGTGGGATGCCCGCGTGCTGGTCGTGAACTTCGTCGCACCGCACTCGCTCGGCTTCCGGCCGCTCGTGCTGCGTCCCGACCATGTGGTCATGGTGCGGAACGACTCGCGGCACGTACCGGCCGACATCATGATCGACGGCGAGGTGGTGGGTGATCTGGGCCCTGGGGAGTACATCAGTATCGCGGCTTCGCCCTTGCGAGCCCGCCTGCTGGTCCGTGACGCGGGCAGCTTCTACCGTAACGTCGAGGTCAAGCTCTTTGGCGGCGTGCCAGCTGCGTGTTGAGGGCCGTGTTGGCCTCCCGCGCACTGTCCCATCCGGGCGGTAAGCGGTCGTGCTCGCTGAGCTGACCATCGACGACCTGGTACTCATCGCTCACGCCAGGCTGCGCCTCTCGCCCGGACTCAACGTCATCACCGGTGAGACGGGCGCTGGCAAGACGCTGCTGGCGCAAGCCATCGGACTGCTCATGGGACAAAGGCCAGACCCCGAGCTCGTGCGCGCGGGTGCCGAGCGCGCGCTGGTGCAGGCCGTCTTCGAAGGCACGCATGACATGCTGTCGGTGGCGCGTGAGGTGCCGCGTGGCGGCCGTTCACGCGCCTACCTCGATGGGCTGGTCACGTCGGCGGCCACGGTAGAGCAGAAGCTGCGTGAGCGCGTGGCCTTCTACGGGCAGCTGGAGCACGCGCGCCTGCTGCACCTGGAGCGTCAGGTCGACCTTCTCGACGCGTACGCGTCGCAGTCGGTGGCACCTTTGCTCGAGGAGTACCAGGCTGCGCTGAGCCATGCCCGGGCGGTCGAGCAACGTCTCCACGCGCTGTTGGAGCATGTGGACGACCGCGAGCGGGAGCGCGCGCTCCTCTCGTTCCAGGTCCAAGAGATAGAGGCCGCTGGCCTGGAGCCAGGGGAGGACGAACGCATAGAGAACGAGCGCGTCAGGCTCCGTCATGCGGAGAAGCTCCTGGAGCGCATCGGGGGGGCGGTGACGCTGCTCAGCGGCGAGACCGAGGTCTCCGGCATCGACCACGTAAGGGGGGTCAGCCGTTTGGTAGACGAGGCGGCCGCGCTTGACAGCTCGCTGGCGGGGCTCAGCGAGCGCCTCCATGCGGCCGCTGCGGAGCTCGAGGACGTTGGCTACGCGCTGCAGGCGTACCTCGACGGACTCGAGGCAGACCCCGAGCACCGCGACGCCGTGGAGCGTCGCTACGACGTCCTCCAGGATCTCAAGCGCAAGTATGGCAGGAGCGCGACTGACGTCCTGGCCTTCCTCGACAAGGCCAGCCAGAGGCTGACCGAGCTGCAGGAGGACCAGGCCGACGCCACCGCTCTGGAGGCTGAAGTGCAGTCTGCGCGCGCCGCGGCCGTGGCTGCCGGGGCGCGGCTCAGCGCGGCGCGCGAGCAGGCGGCGGCGCCCTTCGCGCAGGCCGTGACCGCGGAGCTGCGGTCGCTGGCCATGCCGCACGCTCGCTTCGAGGTGCGCCTGTCGGCGCGCGGCGATGACTGGGCTGCGCTGGCGCGCCAGGGCGCCGAGGACGTGGAACTGCTGTTCTGCGCCAATCCAGGCATGCCGCTGCGGCCGCTGCGCGAGACAGCTTCGGGTGGTGAGCTGTCGCGCGCCATGCTGGCCATCAGGGGCATCGTGTCGGCGGCCGGCGATGTCGAGACGCTCATCTTCGATGAGGTGGACACGGGCATCGGTGGTATGACCGCCACTGGCCTGGGTGAACGGCTGGCGCGTCTGGCTGCATCCACGCAGATCGTCTGCATCACGCACCTGCCGCAGGTCGTCGCCTTCGCCGACCGCCACTTCGCGATCGTCAAGCATGCCGATCCGCAGCGCGGGCATACCGAGACGCAGGTCACCGAGGTAGAGGGCGATGGTCGTGTGGCAGAGCTGTGTCGCATGCTGGGCAGCACTCCTCAGGACGAGGCTGCGCGCAGTCATGCGCAAGGATTGCTGGAGCGCGCCCGTCTAGCGCGCCGGTCGTAGAGCCGCGGCGCGCCACTCGGCTCCGCGGCGCGCCCTCCAGCTACCGCGCCGCGCGCGCCGCGCTACCCGTCGTGTATACTCAGAGTCCGTGATGCCAGGGCTCTCCGCGCGATGTTGGGTTGAAGCCCGCCGACCACGGGCGGGAGCGCATCTCCACCTCCTACGATCCTTGCGTGTGGTGCGCCGTGCTGGGACCGAAGGCGTCGCACATCCCCAGAGATACTCACATCTACTGCGTCTGGACAGGCTGCGCCGATGCCCGGCGTGTCCGCAGCGTCAGTCGGCGTCGCTCATGGGGCGGCGTGCCGTGACCGGGAAGGTCGTCGGCGCGCCGCCCCTCTCTCATGCCCAACAGCTGCATCAAGGAGGGATCACGGGTCAATGACGAAGCACGTTTTCGTGACCGGCGGCGTCGTCTCGGGGCTGGGTAAAGGCATAACCGCTGCCTCCCTGGGCACACTCCTCAAGGCACGCGGTGTGCGTGTCGCCAACCAGAAGTTCGATCCCTACATCAACGTCGACCCCGGCACGATGAGCCCGTTCCAGCACGGGGAGGTCTTCGTCACCGACGACGGCGCCGAGACCGACCTGGATCTGGGTCACTACGAGCGCTTCGTCGATGAGTTCGTGCAGCGCGAGAGCAACGTCACCACCGGTGGCATCTACAGCGCGGTGATCGCCAAGGAGAGACGCGGCGACTACCTGGGCGGCACGGTCCAGGTGATCCCGCACATCACCAACGAGATCAAGAGCAGAGTGCACCGTCTGGCGCAGCAGCAGCGGGTGGACGTTCTGATCACCGAGGTGGGCGGTACAGTCGGCGACATCGAGAGTCTGCCGTTCCTGGAAGCGATCCGGCAGTTCCGCAAGGACATCGGGCGGGACAACGTGCTCTACATCCACGTCACGCTGGTGCCCGTCATCGGGGTCGTCGGCGAGCAGAAGACCAAACCAACGCAGCACTCGGTCGCCGAGCTGCGCGAGATCGGCATCCAGCCAGACATCATCGTGGTCCGCAGCGAACAGCCGGTGTCTCGTAGCCTGCGCGACAAGATCGCCTTGTTCTGCGACATCGAGCCCGACGGCGTGATCTCGGCGGTCGACTGCGACGACATCTACAAGATCCCCCTGCGCATGCACGAGGAAGGGCTCGACGAGCTGGTCGTCCGCATGCTGCACCTCGAGTGTCCCGAGCCGGACGTGAGGGAGTGGCAGGGCCTGGTGGAGCGCATCGAGAGCTGTAAGGAGCCAGTGACGATCGCGCTGGTGGGCAAGTACGTGCAGCTGCACGAGGCCTACCTCTCGGTGTGGGAGGCGCTGAAGCACTCGGCTATCCATCACGGCCGCAAGCTGGAGATCCTGTGGGTCGACTCAGAGGATCTCACGCCCGACACGGTCGCGGAGCGTTTGGGCAAGGCGGACGGGGTCATCGTGCCCGGCGGGTTCGGCATGCGCGGGATAGAAGGCAAGATCGAAGCGGTGCAGTACTGTCGCGAGCAGAGCGTGCCCTACCTCGGCGTGTGTCTTGGTATGCAGTGTGCGGTCATCGAGATGGCGCGCAACCTCTGCGGTATGGAGGGTGCGAACTCGTGGGAGTTCAACGAGGACACGGAGTACCCGGTGATCGACCTCCTGCCCGAGCAGAAGGCAGTCCGCGACATGGGCGGCACCATGCGCTTGGGCGCGGAGCCCGTGTGCCTCGTCGCCGACACACGGGCGCGCGCCTCGTACGATGCAGACGTGGTCTTTGAACGTCATCGGCACCGCTTCGAGGTGAACAACGAGCTGCGCCCGCAGCTGGAAGCGGCCGGCATGGTCGTCAGCGGCACCTCGCCCAACGGTCGTCTCGTCGAGACCATCGAGCTGCCCGAGCATCCGTGGTTCGTCGCCTCTCAGTTCCACCCCGAGTTCAAGTCCCGGCCGCTGCGCCCGGCGCCGCTCTTCCGCGACTTCGTCGGCGCCGCCGCGCGGCTACGCTCGGAGCGTGACTTGGAGGGCGGGGGCGGCAACGTCGACACCGATGCGGAGACGCAAGCGTGAGTGCTCAAGCGTCGGCGGGCTCTCAGCCGGAGCGGGTGCTGGAGACCTTTCTCGACCTGGTGCGTATCCCGTCGCCGTCCGGCCAGGAAGGCGCTGTCGCTGCATATATCAGCAGTCGACTCGAGGACCTTGGGCTGCACGTCGAGGAGGACGACGCCGCCGGCGTCGCCCGCGCGGGCAGCGGGAACCTGCTGGTGGAGGTCCCGGGTACGGGGGCACTGCCTGCGGGGTCCGGTGTCCCACTGCTGCTGTGTGCGCACATGGACACGGTCGCGGTCGACGGTCCTATCGAGCCGGTCGTCACCGATGGTGTCGTGCGCACCGCCGGTGACACCATACTGGGGGCCGACGACAAGGCGGCGGTGGCGGCGTTGCTGACGCTGCTGGCGGACCTGGTGGTGCAGCCCCCGGCGGTCGACGTCGAGGTGCTGTTCACAGTCTGTGAAGAGGTGGGGTTGCGCGGCGCCAAGGCGTTCGACCTCAGCCGCTGCCGGGCGCAGGCCGGCTTCGTGCTGGACAGCAGCGGCCCGCTCGGCGAGATCATCGTCGGCGCGCCGACGCAGCGCACGCTCACGGCCGAGTTCCATGGCGTCGCCGCGCACGCCGGCATAGAGCCAGAAGCGGGGCGAAGCGCGGTGGTGGCCGCGGCGCGGGCTGTGGCCGCGATGAGACTGGGCCGGCTCGATGACTGCACCACAGCCAACGTCGGCGTCATCTCAGGCGGAGCGGCTACCAACATCGTCCCCGACCGCTGCACGGTCCGCGCCGAGGCGCGCAGCCGCGATCCTCAGGCACTGGGGAGCCAGATCGCCCACATGATGGAGGCCCTCAACGTGGCGGCCGCCGAGGTGGGCGTGGACGTCGTCGTCGACGTCGCCGAGGAGTACGAGGGCTTCACGCTGGCGTCGGACTCGTTGCCCGCTCGGTTGGCGGCCGCCGCCATCCGGCAGATCGGCCGTGAGCCGCACTTCGCGGCCACCGGCGGGGGCTCGGACGTCAACGTGTTCAACGCGCGCGGGCTGCCAAGTGTGAACCTCAGCGCGGGCTTCGAGCGGATCCACTCATCGAACGAGTACATTCCCGTCGATGCACTGGTGGAGGCGTACCGCCTGGTGCACGAGCTGGTGCGGGCAGCGGCCGCGACCAGCTGACCGTCGCGGCCGTGCTGTAGACAGGCGCTTGCTGCGGTCAGGGCGGGGTGCCGGTGCTGCGGCCGACTAGCGCGCGCCGGCGTGGCCAGAGCGAGCCCCGAGGCAGGCGACGTCCTTCCGCTGTCGAAACGCAGGACATGGAGCCGCGAGCCACAGTCGAGCCTGTCAGCATGCCGCACTCCGTAGAGGGCTACCTGGAGCACCTGGCCTACGAGCGCGGCATGAGCGTGAACACGGTAGAGGCGTACAGACGCGACCTACGAGCGTTCGTCCACCACCTGGAGCTGCGCGGAGTGTCGGTGGAAGCGTGTTCGCCTCAGGACGTCGACGCGTACTTCTCGGGGGCGGGCGGTAACGGCGCTACGAGCAGCGTGGCGAGGCGCATGGCGGCCGTGCGTGGGCTCTACCGCTTCCTCATGGCCGAGGGCGTGGTCTCGGCGGATCCCAGCAGGCTGCTTCGCTCGCCGAGGCGCCCGCGCACGCTGCCCAAAGCGCTGAGTGTCGAAGAAGTCGAGCGCGTCCTGGACAGCGTGCGCTCGTCGGGTCACGAAGGCCAGCGGGACCTGGCGATCATCGAACTGCTCTACGGGTGTGGTCTGAGGGTGTCCGAGCTCATCGGGCTGCGGATCGCTGACGTCGATGTCGAGGGCGGTGTCGTCCGCTGCTTGGGCAAGGGTGGGAAGGAACGCGTGGTGCCGATGGGGAGTCACGCGGTGGCCGCGGTGCGAGCGTACGTCGCGGGCGGCCGACGTGAGCACCGCCGGCCACCGCGGCGGGACGAGCTCTTCCTCAACGCGCACGGAAGGCCGCTCACACGGCAAGGGGTGCACTACCTGCTGCAGCGCCGTGTGCGTGCCGCTGGCATAGGACGAGCCGTCAGCGCGCACACGCTGCGACACAGCTTCGCTACGCACCTGGTACGTGCCGGCGCCGATCTGCGCAGCGTGCAGGAGATGCTGGGTCACGCCAGCGTGGCCACGACGCAGGTCTATACTCACGTGTCGGCCGAGCATCTGCGCGAGGTGTATCTGGAGACACACCCGCGTGCTCGCCGCAAGTCTCGTCCGGGAGGTGCTCCGCAGTGAGCAGGGTGTTCGTGTGTGTGCTGGACGGCGTCGGCGCCGGAGAGCTGCCCGACGCCGCCGCTTACGGTGACCAGGGGGCTCACACGCTGCGTCACGTCATCGAACGCAGCGGTATCACACTGCCCAATCTCGCCGGTCTGGGGTTGGGCGAGGTGACCGGCTTACCGCTGGGTCCGCCTCGGCCTGATGCCACATACGGACGGCTGCTTGAACATGGAGCGGGCAAGGACAGCACGACCGGCCACTGGGAGATGATGGGCTTGGTGCTGGAGCGTCCGTTCCCAACGTACCCGGACGGCTTTCCGACAGACGTCATCGAGCCGTTCGAGCGCGCCATCGGAAGGACCGTCTTGGCCAATAGGCCGGCATCGGGCACGCAGATCATCGCCGAGCTCGGAGACGAGCACGTGCGCACGGGGCGGCCCATCGTGTACACGTCGGCCGACTCCGTGTTCCAGATCGCCTGTCACGAGGACGTGGTGCCGGTGCCGCAGCTGTACAGGTGGTGTGAGATCGCCCGCCGCATACTGACCGGCGAGCACGCGGTGGGCCGCGTGATCGCCCGGCCGTTCACCGGCCATACTGGAGCGTTCGAGCGCACGCCGCGGCGGCGGGACTTCAGTTTGGCGCCGACCGGCGTCACCTACCTGGACCTGTTGGCCGAGCGAGGCGTACCGGTGGTCGGCGTGGGGAAGATCGGCGAGATCTTCGTAGAGCGCGGCATCGGCGTGGACGACCACACCAGAGACAACATCGCGGGTATCGAGGCCTGTCGGCGGCACCTGCACGA
>CAYMTC010000051.1:0-9443 GCA_964393265.1 uncultured Thermoleophilia bacterium | reverse complement strand
TCCTGCTCGCCCAGGCCGGCGGCCATCGCCGCGCTGTACAGGGCGCTTTCTGCAATGGCCCGGTCCAGCGCGCCCCCGCCCACCAGCTGGCCGAGGCTGTACGCGGCGTCGTTGAGCGCGTTGTTGCGCGCGCCCTCCTGCGCCGACGCCACGCGCGCCGTCTCTTCGGCTAGCGCCTTCGCCGCGTAAGGGTGCAGCGCGCCGGCGGATGGCGCCGCCGGGGGCGCAGTGCGTTCCTTGCGCCCTCGCGTGACGCCCGCGGCCTCCAGGTCGTGCACGGACGCTATGCCGTCGCGCGGGTGGTTGATCCACATGTAGACGTGCCCTGAGCCGTGCACGCTGGGGGACGCGACGACGTACCCGCCCTCGCCCCTGGTTTCCCCGATGGGCCGCCCGCCGTGCAGCGCCGGCGACGCCGACCACCGAGCCTCTGGCGCCGGCGGCTCCAGCGTGGTCACCTAGACCGCGTCTGGACACGCGCTCAGTGCCTCGACAGTGGCGTCTATCTCGTCCTGCGGCGTCGAGGCGCCGCCGGTGACGCCCACAGTGCGACACCCACGGAGCCACGAGCAGACGACCTCCGTGGCCCGCTCTATGTGGTGCGTGCACGGCTGTATGCCTCTGCACACGTCCGCTAGGCGGCGCGTGTTGGCGCTGTTGCGCCCGCCTACCACCAGCACACAGTCCACTTCTCGTGCCATCTCCCGAGCAGCTTCCTGTCGCTGCTCAGTCGCCTCACAGATGGTGTTGTAGATGAGGGTCTCGCGCGCCAGCGGCGCCACGGCGGCTGCCAGCTCACTGAGAGCGGCGTACGTCTGAGTCGTCTGCACGACGATGCCCACCCTGCGGTCGCGGACGAGTCCGTCACGCAGTTCGTCCGCAGACTCGACCACGACAGCGTCCGAGCCCGCGCACGCCGCGATACCCAAGACCTCGGGATGCCGTCGCTCGCCGAGGATGACTACCACCCGCCCACTCTCTCTGAGTCGCGCCGCCTTCTTCTGGGCCGCGCGCACAAAGGGACACGTGGCATCTAGCACGCTCAGACCCCGCTCCCTCGCCGCTGCGACCACGTGCGGCGGTACCCCATGTGTGCGGACGATGACACTGCCGGCTGCGACGTCGTCGAGCGAGTCGGCGGGGCGCACACCGCGCTGAGCGAGGTCGTCCACTACGCCGGGGTTATGGATCAGCGGACCCAGTGTAGCGATGGGTGGGCCGGGATCGCAGGCAGCCGACTTCGCCATTCGGAGAGCACGCTGGACTCCGTAGCAGTAGCCCGCGTGACGCGCCACGATGATCGTGCGCCCCGCTGAGGTCACCACCCGTCGCTCCACAGGCGCCGTCTGACGAACGTCCACCACTATAGCCACCGTCTCACAAGCTGTCCCATAGCCGCTGCACCGCGACCCGCACCCGCTCGGCGGCGCCCGCATAGGCCTGGCTCTTCCTGCCCTCGATGCCGCTCAGATCTACTGCAGGCCCCATGGCCACGCGGACGCGAGAGAAGAACGGCGGCCGGCTCGTGACGATACGGTGTGTACCCCGTATCGCCAACGGCACCACGGGCACGCCTGCCCGCATCGCGAGCATGCCCACGCCGGGCAGGAAGTCGTGCACCACCTCATCGTGGTGCCGATGCCCCTCGGGGAACATCAGGACCACACCGCCCGACTTGAGGATGTCCAGGGTCACTTGGAGAGCCTCACGATCGGCCGCTCCGCGCCGGATGGGATACGCACCGAACGTGCGCACCAGTCGACCGAACACACGGGAGTGGAACAGCTCCGCTTTGGCCATGAAGCGGAGCGGACGACGACAGGCCATACCGGCCAAGACGGGGTCACCCCAGCTCTTGTGGGTCACGGCTACCACCACCCCACCACTGAGAGGAAGGTGGTCGCCACCCCGACACCGGTAGCGGAACAGTGGCACAAGGACCAGCGCCGCGAAGACACGAGCGGCTGCATACACCTTGGGATCGCCGTGCCCCCGCACCGGGACGCCCCTGCGCCGCCAAGGATTCACGTGGTACCCACCGCCCGGGCGCGCACGAGCCGCTCGAGCTCGTCCACGACCTCCTCGACGGTGAGGCCGGACGTGTCGAGCTCCACGGCGTCCTGTGCCCGCCGCAAAGGTGCCACAGCGCGACTCGAGTCATAGGTGTCGCGCGCGCTGATCGCGTCGAGCGTCTCTTGAGGCGTGACGTGCTGCCCCTTGGCGACCAACTCCTTGCGCCGCCGATCGGCACGCACGTCGGCCTTCGCTGTGAGGTACACCTTGAGGCGCGCATCGGGGAAGACCACAGTCCCTATGTCGCGCCCCTCTATCACCGCGTGGCCATCTTCCACTAAGCGGCGCTGTTCCTCCACAAGCAGCCGCCGCACCTCCTCATGCGCCGAGACCTCGGAGACGGCCGCAGTGACCGACGCACCACGGATCTCTTCAGTCACGTCGATGTCGCGTGCTCTGACGCGCCCGTCCGGCGTGAAGCTGATGTGGGCACCGCGCGTCAGTGCCGCGAGAGAGTGAGCGTCGTCGAGGGCCACGCCATCGGTGAGCGCCAAGTACGCTACCGCGCGATACATGGCGCCCGTGTCCACGTAGACGTAGCCCAATCTCTCGGCCAGCAGCCGCGCTACCGTGCTCTTACCCGAGCCGGCGGGACCATCGATGGCGATCACTGTCACGTGGCTGACACCTCCCTGAGCATGGTCTCGAAACGCGGGAAGGACACCTCTGCCGCGTCGAACCCCTGCACTTGGACACCCTCGGGCGAGAGGAGCCCAGCCACCGCGCCAAGCAAGGCCAGCCGGTGGTCCCCCCGCGCATCCACACGTCCCCCTACCAGACGACGCGGCCGCACCACAAGTACGTCGTCAGCCACCTCCGCTTCTCCGCCTAGCGCAGCGATGATCTCCGTGACCGCGGCCAGTCGGTCCGACTCCTTGACCCTGAGTTCCGCGACCCCGGCGATGGACGTCTCACCCTCGGCGAAGCACGCCACGAGCGCCAGCAGCGGCACCTCATCGATGAGCGCCGGTATGCGTTCAGGTGGCACCTGCACCCCCTGCAGCGGCGCCGCCGTGACCTGAATGTCCCCGACCGGCTCCGCTTGCTGATCCGTCATCTGCGTGAGCTCCCACTCCAGGTGGGCTCCCATCTCTCGCAGCACCTCGAAGAAGCCGATGCGAGTGGGGTTGAGGCCGACATCCGACACCCTGAGATCCGAGCCAGGCACCAGAGCCGCAGCCGCCACCAAGAAGGCTGCGGAGCTTGCGTCACCCGGAACCACCACCTCGGGCAGAGACAGCCGTGGGCGGCCATCAAGCACGACACTGTCGCCCTGCCGCTCTAGTCGGGCGCCGGCCGCAGACAGCAGACGTTCCGTGTGGTCGCGGGTGACCGTGGGCTCTACGACCGTGGTCGCGCCGTCGGCGTGGAGCCCAGCCAGAAGCACACATGACTTCACCTGTGCGCTGGCGACCGGCAAGCGATAGGTGATGGGCTGCACCGGGCCGCCCGTCACGGTCAAGGGCAGGTACTGGTCGTCGCGCGCCTCGACCACGACGCCCATGGAGCGCAATGGGAGGAGTATGCGCCTCATCGGGCGCTCGCTCAGGCTCGCGTCGCCCACGAACCTGAAGCGTCCCCTCCCACCCGACACCATGCCCGCTAGCAGGCGCACCGCGGTGCCGGCGTTACCAGCGTCGAGAGCCTGCGCCGGGGCGCGGAGCCCGTCGAGCCCCACACCCCGTACACTCACATCGTCCATCCGCGCGACGTCTGCGCCAAAGTCTTCAAGCCGGTCGATCCCCACGCCCAAAGCTCTCAGGCACCGTGCCGTAGAGAGTGTGTCGCCTGCCCACAGCGGGCTGCGCACCACGACCGGCTCTTCGCACAGCGCGGCTACCATCAGCGCCCTGTGGGTGATGGACTTGTCTGACGGGACCCGCACGACGCCGCGCAGCGCTCCTCCCGGCGCAAAGCGGACCGTGGAGCCGGTCATTCGGTGGCCCGCCCGATCACGACCTCGTAGCCGAGGTCGCCGAGCAACTGCCGGCCGCGCTCACACACGTCTTCACCCAGAACGTAGACCGTGAGCCAACCGCCGAGTTCCGCGCTCTCGTGGTGCATGGAGAGGTCCTCGACATTGATACCCGCATCCCCCAGCGCCACCATGATGTCGCGGAAGACGCCTGGGCGGTCAGCTACTCGGACCATGAGTCGGTGCAGGCGCGACGGCGCTAGGCTGCTCTCCTGCAGCAGACGCGACCGATGCTCACGTGCGGCGGCGATCTGCGCGACGACGCGGCCCTCGTCCGCCTCAGCTAGCGCCGCCGTCGCCTCCTCCAAACGAGCGCGGAACTCCCGGAGCACACTCAGCAGGGCCGTGCGGTTCTCGGCGAAGATGTCCGACCAGATCCGCGAGTTAGCACCTGCCACCCGCGTCATGTCACGGAAGCTCGGGCCGGCACTGAGCAACGCGTCCCGAGCGCCCTGGTGCTCACCCGCCTGCGTCATCAGCGTGTTGGCGATGACGTGCGGTAGATGACTCAGAAGGGCCATCAGCCGATCGTGCTCCACGGGATCGACGGCCACGGGTCGGGCGCCGATGTCCGCGATGAAGCCGAAGAGCCGCTGGGCACCCTCGTGGTCCACGTGCGCCCCCGGCGTGAGGAAGTAGGTAGCTCCCTCGTACAACCCCGCCGTGGCATGTCGCACTCCGGCGGTCTCCGCACCACACAGAGGATGCCCGCCGACGAACCTCTGCTCCCGCGTCGCATCTATCTCGGCCATGAGGCCGCCCTTGGTAGACCCCACGTCGGTCACGACGGCATCCGTGCGCGCTGCTCTGAGAGCCGCGCGCACGTGCTCACGCACGACACGCACTGGGGTGCACACCACGACGATGTCGGCCGCGGCGCAGGCGCTGTCCAGAGACGGAGCCGCCTCGGTGATGGCCCCCCTCTCCAGCGCGAGTGCAAGCGTGTCTGCGGTGCGACTCCACCCGACGACCCGCCGCACACCGGCGTTGGCCTGCGCTGCGAGCCCCAGCGAGCCCCCCATGAGACCCACCCCGATGATGGCCAGCACCGTGTCGCTATGCCCATGCGTCGACACTGCTACCTGCCTTTCGAGACGCTACGAGCGTGACTACGAGGCTGTCTTCCCCGTCCAACGCACCAGGTCGAGCACACGCCCTGCATACTCACCGAACGCCGCGCTGGGCAGCGACTGGGCTCCGTCGCACAGAGCTGTACTAGGGTCGGGGTGCGTCTCGACGATGACGCCGTCCGCCCCTGCAGCCACAGCAGCCAGCGACAGCGCCAGCACGAGGTCGACTCGACCAGCGGAGTGACTCGGGTCGACGACCACCGGCAGGTGGCTGACCGCCTTGATGACGGGCACCGCCGAGATGTCCAGCGTGTTCCGGGTCGCCGTCTCGAATGTGCGGATACCCCGTTCACAGAGCACGACCTGCCTGTTGCCCTCTTTGACGATGTACTCGGCGGCCATGAGAAGCTCCTCGATGGTGGCCGCTGCGCCCCGTTTGAGCAGTACGGGCAGACCCGCCTTCCCTACCTCGGAGAGCAGCTGGAAGTTCTGCATGTTCCGCGCGCCGATCTGGATCACATCGACGTGCTCCACGAGCGCCTCCAAGTCTCGAGGGTCTGTGAGCTCGGTGACCACAGGCAGACCCGTCGCCTCCCGTGCACTCGCCAGCAACCGCAACCCCTCCACCCCAAGACCCTGAAAGGCATACGGTGACGTGCGCGGCTTGAAGGCACCACCACGCAGGAAAGTGCCACCGGCAGCCACCACCGCGCGCGCCGCCTCCGTTATCTGGGTCGGGGTCTCCACGGAACACGGACCGGCGATGAGAGCGAAGTGTCCCCCACCTATCTTCCGCCCGCGGACGTCGATGACCGTGTCGGCCTCCTGGAAGTCACGGCTGACCAGCTTGTAGGGCTTGAGGATACCGACCACGCGTTCGACGCCCGCGTACGCCTCGAGCGGCAGCATGGTGAGTTCCTCGCGGTCGCCGAGAGCGGCGACCACGGTCACGCGCCCACCACGCGATACGTGCGCCGCGGCACCGACGCCCTCGACACGCGTCACCACCTCGGCGACATCCGCCTCCGTGGCGCTCTCCTGCATGACGATCATGACGCTCAGTGCTGTCTCCTCTGGAGATCAGTCATGGATATCGCGCAGCATGGGTCTGAGCCGCGCCAGGAAGTGCTCTATCTCTTCCTCTGTACCGACGCTGACACGCACCCAGCCGGGGCAGCCGAGTGCGGCTCCGTCGCGCACCACTGCGCCAGCGGCCATGAGATGGTGACAGACGTCCTCGTGAGGGACGCGCAGTCCCTGGACGTCCACGAGAACGAAGTTCGCCTCGCTGGGCGCGACCCGCCTGCCTAGCGCCTCAAGCTCTTGCCGGAGGCGCTCACGCAGGGCGACTGTGCGCGTACGTCGTGCCAGGACCTGGTCGTAGTGACGCAGCGCCTCGCGCGCAGCGACCTGCGCCAAGTGGTTCACGTTGAATGGCTGTCGGACCGTGTCGATGGCCGCCACAAGATCTGCCGCCCCTATCCCGTAGCCCACACGCAGCCCGCAGAGTCCATAAGCCTTTGAGAACGTACGCAGTATCGCCACGTTCTCGTGGCGCTGTTGCAGAGCCAGAGACTCCTGCCAGTCGTCGGTCATGACGAACTCGTTGTACGCCTCGTCGATGACCACCAGCACGTCCTGCGGCACAGACCCCACGAACTCAGCCACCGCCGCGACCGGATGGTAGGTACCCGTCGGGTTGTTGGGATTGCAGACGAAGACCATCTTGGTGCGCGAGCTGACTGCCTCGGCCATCGCCTCAAGGTCCAGTGCGAGGTCGCGCAGCGGCACCGGTACCGCCGCGGCCCGGTGCCGCCGGCAGACCGTGTCGTACATAGAGAACGAGGGCTGCGGGAGCACCACTTCGTCCCCTGGCTCCAGCAAGACGTCGCCCAGGAGCATGATGAGCTCGCACGAGCCATTGCCTACGATGACTTGGTCGACCCCACAGCCGTAGAACCCAGCCACGTCTTCCCGCAGGCCCATGGCATGACCGTCCGGGTACCGGTTGAGATCGTCCAACGCCGCGGTGATAGCTCGCTTCACCTCTTCGAACGGCGGCAGCGGATACTCGTTCGATGCCAGCTTGACCACCGTCTCCAGGCCAAAGCGACGGCGCACCTGCTCTATGGAAGCCCCGGGCACATAGGGAGTCATCTCGCCGAGGACCGATGAGAACCGCAGCGCGCTCATCACTCTGGCAGGTCTAGGCGCAGCTGCCGAGCCCCGTGCAGGTACACGTGCCTGACCCGGTCGTGCGGCGGCAGGTAGCAATGGATCAGCACTCGCACACAGCGCTCGATGGCCCCGGCGACGGCCATCTCCTGCGCGCACAGGAGAGGCGTGTGAGAGAGGCCCGCCCGCCGTGCGGCCGCCGCGGGGAAGTCGGCGGTGATGTCTGGGGTGGCGGTGAGCACTACGCTGACGATGTCCTCGACTGCCAACCCGTTACGCGAGAGCAGCTCATCGACCAGCTCTACGGTGCGCTCGCTGATGGCGAGGCTTGTGTCAGCTTCCACTGTGGTCGCACCGCGCAGTGCGACGAGTCTCGGTTCCTGAGTTGTCGTGGCAGATCCTTCGGTCTGGATGCAGGACGCATGAGTATACACTGCGCTGGCGAGCGCCTGAGCGCGTGCGTACGGTTGGTCAGGACGACTCGGGCGGACCGCAGATGCCGGGCGGTCCCTTCACCCCGTCCCTGTGCTCAGGGTCCTCTTCGGCGAGGAGGCTCACCGGCTGCTCCTCCACCTCCTCGCTCACCCTCTGGTCGACGTGCTCGGCGACGCGCCTGAGCGCCTCGACCTCCTCATTGGACAGGTACCGCCAGGAACCGATCTCGAGATCCTTGTCGGTGAGGGGGCCGTACCGCCGCCGATGCAGCTCATCGACCGGCAAGCCCAGGGCAGAGAACATGCGACGCACCTGCCGCTTGCGTCCCTGGTGGATAGTCAACTCTACGAGCGCCGTCTTGGCGCTCTGCTTCACGAGTTTAGCGTGCGCTGGCGCCGTGCGACCGTCCTCTAGATCCATGCCGGCCCTCAACGCCCCCAGAGAGCGCTTGCCGACGCGGCCCCTACAGCGCACGACATACGTCTTGGACACTCCGTAGCTGGGATGCATGAGACGATGGGCCAGCGCCCCGTCGTTCGTGAGGATGATGAGGCCGGTGGTGTCTACATCCAGCCTGCCCACCGGGAACAGCACTCGCCCCTCGGGGACGAGGTCCACAAGCACACGCTCAGCATGCGGGTCGCTGCGTGTGGAAGCCACCCCTCTGGGCTTGTTCACCAGCACGTAGCGCAGCTCGCGCGCCTCCACGGTCTCCCCGTCCAGAGCGACCACATCGTCCGCCTCCAGGCGCTGCCGCGGCAGTAGACAGACCTCGCCGTTGACCGTCACGCGCCCGCTCTGCACGATCTCGTCGCAGCGCCGCCGTGAACCTACGCCCCCGCGTGCGAGGTGCGTGACCAGCGTGGGCGGCCCGCTGGGCGGCGGAGGAGCCGGTCGAGCAGCCGACGATTCCGACGCCGGCTGCTCGCTCTTGTTCTGCCGCCGCCGCTCATCGCCGGACCGGTTGGGCCGACGTCCGCCACGCCGGCGGCGCCTGTCGTTTCGTTCTTGGGTCATGTGAGCCGCCGCTCCGCGTTGGCCAGAAGCCGGGCTCGCAGCTCCTCGACCTCGGTCTCTCCGGGACGGTAGCCCTCGAGCGGTTCAAGCTGCGCGACGTCCCGCAGGCCGAAGAGCGTCAGGAACCGGTCTGTGGTGCCGTAGAGGATCGGCGAGCCCGGCGACTCTGCGCGGCCACGCTCCTCGATCAAGCCCCGCTCCTCCAGCGCCGCCAGTGCCCACTCTGACGAGACCCCCCGGACGCGTGCGACCTCGGCTCGTGTCGTTGGCTGTATGTACGCCACGACGCTCAACGTTTCCAACAGCGCCGGCGACAGCTCATCGGGAGCGCGCGCTCCGCCCCAAGCCACGACCGCCGCCTCGCAGTCTGCCGCTACGACCAGCTGGTAGCCTCCAGCGACCTCGCGGAGCTCAAGCCCGTGCCTGCCCTGGCCGTACTCATGAGCGAGCTCGCCGAGCGATGTGCAAGCGACTTCCTCGCTGCAGCCACAGGCAGCACAGAGCTCCGCGGCCGATACGGGCCGCGGAGACAGCGCGAGTACAGCCTCGAAGCGTCTTGTCAGAGCATCCATGAGCAAGAGTGGGTGAACGGCGGTATGTGCAATGCTACCGTAGGCCCGGACGCGCGGTCATCCGGCCAGCGACCGTTGCTCCACAGCTAGGGGCAGATCGGAAGAGCGTCGTGTAGGGAAAGAGTG
>CAYMTC010000050.1:0-9461 GCA_964393265.1 uncultured Thermoleophilia bacterium | reverse complement strand
GGCACCGCTACTCGAAGCGCCAGTGTCCTGTGAGCCACAGTGTGGCTGGGGTGGTCATGGTGCCGCACACCGCCGCCGGCAGCTGGATGGCCATCGGCACCGCCACTCGGCCGTAGGCTGCAGGCATCAACGGCAGATCCACGTCGCGCTGCACGGTGAGGCGTAGGTCGTCCTGATTGCCGAAGCAGAAGTCGTGGAACGCCTGCTTCTCTGCGGGCGAGACGTCGGGCAGGTAGTCGACTATCTCTGCAGCGGTGGGATCGACCGGCAGCCAGCCGTAGCCAGGTACGTAGAACTCAGCCCAGAAGTGTCCGGACGGCACGCCGGTGAAGAGCTGGAAGCCCCCGGTGGTACGAGCCGGGATGCCCACCGCCCGGCACAGCGCCGAGAAGTACATGCTCTGCGCACCGCAGTCACCGTACTTGTGTCCGTGGACGTAGACGGATTCCGGGATGCCGCGCGGCCACAGCGCCAAGTGGGGCATGAAGCTGTAGCGCACGTTCTTGATGACATAGCGGTACAG
Organism: uncultured Thermoleophilia bacterium; assembly: GCA_964393265.1. GTDB lineage: Bacteria > Actinomycetota > Thermoleophilia > UBA2241 > UBA2241 > UBA6103. The sequence goes on along the minus strand of CAYMTC010000050.1, from coordinate 8,938 downwards.
CCTGCGAGCGGCCAGGTACGGGTTGGTCTCGCCGCCCACCACCCGCCGCGCGGTGCGGCGGATGCCGGGAGTGATGGTGATGTTGCCGCGAGACGCCGTGTACCTGCGGTACAGGGCGCTGCGCTTGTCATAGCGGCCCACGCGCGCTGGATCCACCTTGAAGTACTGGGCCGCATGCTTGAACGAGACGCGGAAGCTGAAGTCGAGGTCAGAGTCGAGCCGCGCTAGCGGCACTCTCAGGTGCAGCAGGCTGATGCCCTCATTGAGGGTGGGCGGCAGGGTGAACCATGGCGACGGCGTGACCTCTGAGATGCGCACGTCCGTCTGCGGTCCACCCTCCAACGGAAGTGGCAGCCAAACGCGCAGGTCACCGGTCGCGGGCAACTCTGCCCGAGGTACGGTCAGCGTCTGTACGAAGCTGTACGTGGTGGGAGTCGCGTAGGGCTGCCACGATGGTGCGTCGGCCGCTGCGCTCATGTAGCGGGCTATCAGCTCGTAGGCTTGGCGGTAGTGGGCCATCTTGTCCGGGAGGGTGTGGAACAGGTCGAAGTCACGGAAGGCGATGTTGCTGGGCAGGTCGCCGTAGTAGTGCCTGACCCCGTCGTACACGAGCGACTCGCTGCTCTTGCGATCGAGCCAGGCACGACGCTGAGCCACGGGGACTCCCGGATACGCTTCGGCCAGCGCCTGTGCCATCTCCGCGCGAGTGGACGGGTATGTGCCCATGATCAGGAACAGATCCTGCATGCCCGTAAGGCAGGTGCGAGCGGCGCCCGCCTTGCCGGCCCGCAGGTAGAGGATCCTGGCGCGTCGGTACAGTGTACGTGCGGCCGTGTAGCGTCGATCCGCGCGTGCCGCGCGGGCACGTTTCAGCAGAAGAGACGCTTTCTTGGCCGCTCGCGCACGGAGCTTGGGCGTGGCGGCGACCTGCGTCGCGCGGTCTGCCCTTTCCACCCCCAGCTGCGAACCGAGCGCCTGGGTCGTCAGTGCCCACGGGGTCGGGGAGGCGTCGAGCGACGACGGCTGCGCCAGCATCTCGGTCGTCGCCAGCTCCTGTGCCGACGCTGAGACGCCCAGGGCATACGCGGCTGCGCCTCCCGCGAAGACGGCGACCAGGATGGCGGCGGTGACCGCAAGCACACTCGCGAGAATCCTCTGACGCCCTGACTTGGTCATCGTGCACCTTCCCTTCGCTGTTGCTCTCTTAGTATGTCGGAGAGACGTCGCCCAGGCTTGAATCTTTGAGACGCTGGAGACGCGTCGCGAGAAGGGAGCGTGGAGCGCGAGAAGCCTACGGGGAGACGATGCGGGCGGCGAAGTCCCGCAGCTCGCGGGCCACGTCGGCACCAGCCAGGGGCACACCGTGGCCCGAGGCCAGGACCCACGGCCGCAAGTCGGCGAGGGTGGCTACCGAGGCGGCGGCGGCGACCCAGTCGCAGGTGAAGATGGTGGGCGGACCAGACAAGCGCGGGGTGCCCCGCAGAAGGTCCCACAGCCAGCCGATGCCGCCGCCCAGTCGGCTCCACCAGGCGAGTGTGAGGACCGCGTCGCCCGCCAGGAGCGTGCGGTCCTCAGAGCGGGAGAGTGCGACGTGGCCGGGGGTGTGGCCGGGTGTACGCACCGCAGTCCAGTCTTCGAGGCCGGGCGCGCCGGTCTCTGGACAGAACCCCCGCACAGCATCGCCCAAGTCACTGCCGCGAGTGAGCTGCTCGATGACCGAACGCGGCAGCACCCGCTCCAGCCAGGCGACCAGCGGCTCGGGGTAGAGCCTCGTGCCATTGACGAACGGGAGCTCATCCTCGGGTATCCAGACGGGCGCCTCCCACTCTTGGGCAAGTCCGGCGGCGGCGCCGGCGTGGTCGGGATGGCCGTGCGTGAGCACGATGGAGGTGGGTCGGGTGTCGCCAGGGCACAGCCGTCCGGCCGCTTCCTTGATGACCTCCGCCGACCCAGGATAACCGGCGTCCACCAGAGTGCAGCCGGCGTCCGAGCGCACGAAGTACGCGTTCGCCCCCCGTAGGGGCAGCCAGAACACGCCGCGCGCTATCTGATAGAGACGTGCGCGCACGGGCTCGCCTCCTAGTCGGTTTGTACGGACAACGTCCTGTCGAGCCAGTCGAACTTGCGGCCCCAGCTTACCGCGAACGCCCCGAGTTGGCAGTGGTAGCCGGCCTCATACCGTTGGCTGAAGCGCATCAGCGTCTTAGGGCACGTGAGATGACGATACACCCGCTTGGCCTGCACACCCTGGGGGTCGAACGAGTCCGCCTCCGCATAGCACACGAGTGTGGGACAGCGGACCTTAGGCGCCGACTCCTTCTGGCTGAACGCGGCGTACTGCGCCCAGAAGAGCGCCGGCGACTTTGCACGGAAGACGAACATGCCGTGCTCGTTCTGCCAGCGGACCGCCGTGCTCTGGGCCATGGCCGCACGAATGCCCTCGTTGAATTCCTTGGGGTCGCCCCCCAAGTAGTCGCGCAGCTGGGCTTCAGTCATGCTGTCTGGCACCACCTTGTTCGCCTTGAGGCCCGCGAGCAGGCTGGCTGCGACGTCGTAGATGGCGCCGTCGGCGATCACCGCCGCAAGGCGGTGCTCGTAGCCGGCGGCGCGTGGCGCCAAGTAGCCGCCCAGGCTGATACCCCAGAGAGCGATGCGCTCGGGATCCACATCTGGCCGGTCGACAGCGTAGTCGACCACCTGACGGACGACCACCTCCCAGTCGGCGCGGAAGCCGATGTGCTGGATGCGGATGACCTGACCCTGTCCAGGCCCTTCGAACGTGAGGACGTTGTAGCCGCGCCGCAGAGCCGCGAGAGCGTACGGATGCAGCTCCTCCTGACACCCGTCGAACCCGGTCTGCAGGATCAGCAGGGGGCGGGGCGCGGTCGGCGCGGTCGGCCGGTAGAAGTAGCCGGGCAGCGTCGTGTCTTGATACGGGATGCGGACTCGCTCGAAGGGGATCGTGTCGAGTCCGGCCGCGGCCACGAACGCATCGCGGCCCTTGCGCCACGTGCGCACGATGCGGTGGTCGCTCGGGTCACCGTGCAGGAAGAACTCCGCCGTGCGGTAATAGGTCGCAGCGCGGTAGTAAGCCTCGCGAGCGGTGACCTCGTGGCCTGCCGCCAGCGCTCTGTCGCCCATGGCGCGCATGTCCTGAGCGGTCGCGTACCACTCGGCGTACCAGCTCTCGAAGTCGCCGTCCTTGATGCGGCGCGCGGTGGCGAGGCACTCTCCAAGATCGGCCTCGCCCGCGTAGATCGCCGCCATGGTGCGACGCAGCTCGAACGCGAACTCCGGATCCGAGAAGACCAGCTCCGGCGCCGCGGCCGGGCTCGGGGAGCCGGCGTCGTCGTCGACAGGCGACGGGCTGGGCGAGGGCCGGGCCGCCTGCGTGCCGGCGCCGTCCTCACTTGGCGTCGCTCCTGAGGACGATGGGAGGCCGCCACAGCCCGCCGCGACAGCCACGACGACCACGACCAAGACGATCGCCGCGACCCAGAACAGACGTCGCAGACCTCCCGGACCTCTCCGGTCTCTCCGCCCGCTCCGATCTTTGCGCCCTCTCGGACCAGGCATGTCGCAGCCCCTCTGCCGCTCATATCGCGCCGCCGAGAGGCCGCCCGCTGGTGACCACGCTTCGCTTCTCACCGCTTCACCTGTGACTACCCCACAACGGTCCATGCTTCTCCCACGTCGATGTCGCGGCCGAGTGGTCAAACGACGACAAGAGGCACTCACGCCGTACGATTCGCGTAAGCATACCGACGCTCACTGCGATGAAGAAGCATCACGTGCGACAGGGCTCCTAGAACCGTCGCCACAGCTGACGAAACAGGTAGAGTAGCCTGCATGCGGCTCGCTGGACGACTACCTATCTTGACGTCGCTGCGCAGCTACCGTCGTGCCTGGTTGCCGCGCGACCTCACCGCCGGCGTCCTCATCGTGGCGCTGGCCATCCCCCTCAGCATGGGCATGGCCGAGCTGGCCGGCATGCCTCCGGTGGCCGGCCTGTACAGCTGCATGCTGCCGCTGGCGGCGTACGCGTTCTTCGGCTCCTCGCCGCAGCTCGTGGTGGCTCTTGATGCCTCCACCGCAGCGTTGCTCGGCGCCGCTGTGGCACCCTTGGCGGGAGGCGACCCGCTGCGGTACGCCGCCCTGGCGGGGGGCGTCACCCTGCTGACGGGCGCCATCCTCCTGGTCGCGGGCGTCGCCAGGCTAGGCCTCATCGCCGACTTCCTGTCCGAGCCTGTGTTGCTGGGCTATCAAGCCGGCCTGGCGTTGGTCGTCATAGCCGGTCAGCTGCCTAAGATGCTTGGCGTCGCGACGACTGCCGAGTCCACGCTGGGCGCCTACTACGAGCTCCTGCGCGGACTCGGCGACACCGCGCCTTGGTCGGCAGTCCTGGGCGTCGCCACCATCCTGATCGTAGTGGGCGTGCGACGCTGGAAGCGGGCCGTCCCGGGTGCGCTCATCGCCCTGGTCCTGGGGGCGCTCGTCGCATTCGCACTCGGGCTCGGCGAGCACGGCGTGAGCCTCCTCGGTGACATCCCCTCGGGCCTTCCCGCGCTGCGCATACCGGACATGTCCTGGGGCGATCTCGGCGACCTCCTGCCTGCGGCAGCGGCCATCGCCCTGTTGGCGGCCGCAGACACGCTGGTGAGCTCACGGGTGTTCGCGGTCCGCGGCGGCTACTCCGTGGACGCGGACCGCGACCTCCTTGGCCTGGGAGCCGCCAACATCGGCTCCGCCGTCTCCGGAGGCATCGCGACCAGCGCCAGCGCCGCTCGGACGGCCGTGGCCGAGTCGGTGGGGTCCCGGACGCAGCTGGCCGGACTCACCGCGGCGGTGCTCATGGCCTTGGTGCTCCTGTTCCTCACCAGACCCCTCGCCTACGTGCCGGTGGCCGTCCTAGCGGCGATCGTCACCGTCGCCGTGGCTCGCCTGATCGAACTGCGGGCATTGCGCACGCTGTTCCGCGTGCGCCGAGTCGAGTTCGTCATCGCCCTCGCCGCGCTCGCTGGCGTGGTCGCCGTGGGCCTCCTCGAGGGTGTGGTGCTCGCCATGGGCCTCTCGCTGCTGGACTTCCTCTGGCGCACCAGCAGACCACACGACGCAGTGCTGGGATCGGTGCCCGGCCGTCAGGGTCACCACGACATCACTCGGGTACACGAAGCGCGGACCGTGCCGGGCGTGCTCGTGTATCGGTTCGACGCGCCGCTCTTCTATGCGAACGCCGAGCGGTTCCGTCGCCGGGTGCTGCGGCTGATCGACCGGCACGCGGATATCCGCCTGCTGGTCATCGACGCCTCCACCATCTCCGATATCGACGTGACCGCGGGCCGCATGCTGGGCGAGCTGCAGCAGCAGCTCGCCACCCGCGGCATCCGTCTAGTCGCGGCCGCAGCTATCGGCCGTGTGTACGATCTCCTCGTGGGAGACGAGCTGAAGGTCGACTTCACAGCGGCCGACATGTACGACACCCTCGACCAGGCGATAGGCTCCGCGACCGCAGCGCACCGGGAGAATTCTGAGCCCGGTGCTGAGCGGCAACGCTGAGCCCGGCACTGAGCGAATGGCCTGAGCCCCATGCTGAGCGAGAGCGCTAGCCCCAGCCCAGGGCTGGGGCTCCGGCGCCAAGAGCAGACTGGACCTCTGGGCCCCAGATGTAGCTCGGGTGCCGTGCCCTATCTCGAGAGGAGCGAGGAGACGTGCGAGACACCGGCACGACCTTGACGCGTGTCGCCGGCACCCTCATGTTCTTGGCCGGCTGCGCCGCCTTCATGGGCATCATCACCGCCGAGGCCCTCTACCGCGGGCGCTACAGCACCGGCGGCAATCAGATCAGTGACTTGGGGGGCACACAGCCCCCAGACAGTGTCGTCGTGGAGCCCTCGGCTCCATCTCGCTGGTGGATCTGATCGCCTACCTGGTCTTAGGCGACGAGTGGTTCGTCGCGAGCCTGGGTCTGGGTGGGCTGGAACGGTGGGTGGCCTATCCCATCATCTTCTGGCTGCTGGGCGCGGGCGCCCACTTCATGGCGACGGGCATCAGAGACAGGCGGGTGTGACCGGGGCGCCGGAGCGCAGCACGTGCTGACGTGCGCGCCAACGGCGTGTGCTATCCTCGCCGGCGTGACTACCCAAAGGCAGCAGCCCCCCACGCCGTCCCCCGAGCGCGGCGACTTCATCCGCGACATCGTCGCCGCCGACCTTCGCGAGGGCCGGCACGAGGGCGTGGTCACCCGCTTCCCTCCTGAGCCAAACGGCTACCTCCACATCGGGCATGCCAAGTCCATCTGCCTCAACTTCGGCATCGCCAGCGAGTTCGGCGGACGGTGCCACCTGCGCTTCGACGACACCAACCCCATGAAGGAGGAGCAGGAGTACATCGACGCCATAGAGGCCGACGTGCGCTGGCTGGGATTCGACTGGGGTGAGCACCTGTACTTCGCCTCGGACTACTTCGAGCAGCTGTACGAGTGGGCGGTGCACCTGGTCCGCAAGGGCAAGGCGTACGTGGACGACCTCAGCGCCGAGCAGATCAGAGAGTATCGTGGCACGCTCACGGAACCCGGACGCGACAGCCCATGGCGGGACCGCTCTGTAGAAGAGAACCTGGACTTACTGGAGCGTATGCGCGCCGGGGAGTTCCCCGACGGCGCGCGCGTGCTGCGGGCGCGCATCGACATGGCCGCCGGCAACGTCCACATGCGCGACCCCGTCCTCTACCGCATCCTGCACGCGGAGCATCCGCGCACAGGCGGCGCGTGGTGCATCTATCCCACCTACGACTTCGCCCACGGGCAGTCAGACGCCATCGAGGGCATCACGCACTCCATCTGCACACTCGAGTTCAAGGACCACCGGCCCCTCTACGACTGGCTCATCGACAACCTGCCGGTGCCCGCCCGCCCGCGGCAGTACGAGTTCGCGCGCCTCAACGTCACCCACACCGTGCTCTCAAAGCGCTTCCTGCTGCGTCTGGTCAACGACGGCCATGTACGGGGCTGGGACGACCCGCGCATGCCGACCATCTCCGGCCTGCGGCGGCGGGGGTTCCCAGCCCAAGGCATCCGCGATTTCGCCACGCTGGTCGGCGTCGCCAAAGCTGACAACATCGTCGAGGTCGAGATGCTGGAGCACGCGGTGCGGCAGGTGCTCAACCTCGAGGCGCCCCGCAGGTTCGCCGTGCTCGACCCACTCAAGGTGGTCATCGACGACTACCCTGAGGACCAGGTCGAGCACATGGATGTACCCAACAATCCGGAGGACCCGGCGGCTGGCACCCGCGCTGTGCCTTTCGGCCGCGAGCTCTGGATAGAGCGCGGCGACTTCATGGAAGACCCGCCGCGCAAGTTCTTCCGGCTCGCACCCGGCCGCGAAGTGCGGCTGCGAGCCGCGTATTTCATCACCTGCCAAGAGGTGGTCAAGGACGACGCCGGTCACGTCACGCAGCTTCGCTGCACCTATGATCCGGCGACGCGCGGCGGCGACGCGCCCGACGGCCGCCGCCCCAAGGCCACCCTGCACTGGGTCTCGGCGGCGCATGCGCTGCCCGCCGAGGTACGGCTGTACGGCCACCTGTTCCGCAGCCCGCATCCGGGCGCCGGCGGGCGCGACCTCTTCGACGACGTGGACCCCGAGTCCGAGACCGTGCTCAAGAGCTGCCTGGTGGAGCCGTCCCTGGCAGACCTGCCTGTCGGCGAGACCGTGCAGTTCGAACGGCTGGGCTACTTCTGCCCAGACTCCGACTCGACACCTCACGCCCTGGTCTTCAACCGTACGCTCACCCTCAAGGACACATGGGCCAGGCTACAGAAGCAGGGCCGACACGACAGCGCTTGAGGGCGCCGACAGCGCAACGTACGAACACGCGCCTTCGCAGCGCCTGCCCGTGACAGCTCGCACCGTGACGCCGCTATGTTGAGCGGATCGTGCTTGAAGGGTACACTCTCCCTGCTCTTGAGCGGCGCTGGCGAGTGGCCTAACTGGCAAGGCACCTGACTCTGGATCAGGGGATTGAAGGTTCGAGTCCTTCCTCGCCAGCCATTCCTCTGCTGCCACTCCTCGCCAGCCGTTCGTCTCCCGTCACTGCTCGCCGACCATTTCGGATGCCGCTCTTCTACGCAGGCGCAGCGCGCCTCCCCAGCAACGCCCCCTCGCCGCAGCGCCCTTCCGCCGCAGCACGCTCGTCGGGTCGCGCCCTCCTTCCGGCGCTTCGCCGCAGCGCGGCCACCCGCTTTCATCGGCGACAAGTCGGACAGGCGGGCGCCGTCGGTTGACGCTCAGCCGACGCCGGTGCTAGCTTGCTAGCTGTCCTACTCCGAGCTCGTCGCCCTACGGCGGTCGCTATGGGCGCCGAGCCGTACCATGGACAGACCATGGGGCGACGCTCCTGGCGTCGTCGTGGGCCCGCGGTGGAAACGCCCGGACCTCCTCGTGTTTGGAAAGGGGCAAGGAATGGTCGCTCACGAACGATACCCTTGGCGTGCCATGCTCGCGTGCCGTGCCACCGCAGTGGTCCTGCTCCTGCTGGCCTTCGTCGTGCCTCTGGCCGCCGGGTGCGGCGGCGATGACGCGGCTTCGGGTGCGACGTCCCGGGAGCCAGTGGAGATCCTCGTGGCGGCGTCCCCGACGCTGACCGAGGTGTTCGCCGCCATCGCCGACGACTTCACCGCTCTGCACCCTGACGTCAGCGTGACCTACAACTTCGTCAACGCTGAGACCATCGCCAGCCAACTGAAGCAGGGCGCCGAGGTCGACGTGTTCGCCTCGCCCGACATCGCACACATGGAGATGGTGGCCGACCTCACCGCCGAGCCGGCCGTGTTCGCCCGCAACACCCTCACGATCGTGGTAGAGAACGGTAATCCAATGGGCATCCACAGTCTCAGAGATCGGAAGAGCGTCGTGTAGGGAAAGAGTGTAGGATAGGGTGT
>CAYMTC010000049.1:0-9539 GCA_964393265.1 uncultured Thermoleophilia bacterium | reverse complement strand
GGTGGCCGCAGGCGAGAGCGTTCGCAGGATGAAGCGGTCGCCGGGCTCTAGCAGCGCCGGCCTGTCCAGACGCACACGGGCCGGCTCACCGGGCCTCGTGCGACCCTCCGTTGCGCCACCCGATGGCGCAGCCTCCACAGAGGTGAGCGGCTGCACGCGGGCGACGTATTGACTGGTGCCGTGGTGCAGCCGCCACTGAGACCCAGACCAGGAGCCCTTGACGCCGGGAAGCGTTGTGAGCCACCCGTCGAAGACCCGCGTGACACGAGCGGCCGGGGTGGGCGCCGCCAGCCAACGGCCGCGCTCGAGGCCCGCCCTCTCCGCGCCACGGATGTTGAGTCCCACGCGCTGCCCAGCCTGTGCCGTAGGCGCAGCACGATCGTGCACCTGCACGCTGCGTACCGTGACCCGGGCACCTCCGGGCTGGACGGCAAGTGAGTCGCCTGCCCGCACCTCGCCTCGCCATAGAGTACCGGTGGCCACCGTACCGATCCCGGTGAGCGCGAAGACCCGGTCCACCGGGAGTCGCGCCGGCCCGCTGGCACGTCGCGTCTGGATGTGCGCCGCGGCCTCTTCCAGAGCGCCCAGGAGCTGAGGCACTCCTCGTCCGTCGCGCGCACTGACCACGACGATCGGCGAATCCACGTAGCGCGTCTCACGCAGGAAGGACTCCACATCGGCACGAGCCAGCTCGAGCAGCTCTTCGTCCACAAGGTCGGCCTTGGTGAGCGCGACGACGCCGCGCTCGACACCGAGCAGGTCCAGGATAGCCAGGTGCTCGACCGTCTGCGGCATGACCCCGTCGTCCGCGGCGACAGTCAGAAGGAAGAGGTCCACGCCCGTGGCGCCGGCCACCATGGTGCGGACGAAGCGTTCGTGTCCCGGCACGTCGACCACGCTGAGCCGTTGTCCACTGGGGAGCCGCAGCTCCGCGTATCCCAGTTCGATCGAGATACCACGGTCGCGCTCTTCTTGCAGGCGGTCAGTGTTCGTGCCGGTGAGGAGGGTGATGAGGGTGGTCTTGCCGTGGTCGATGTGACCAGCCGTGCCGAGTATCAGGTGCGGCTGGTCCGTCATGACTGCTGCCTCGAAGGCTGACCAGCCGTGCCGAGTATCAGGTGCGGCTGGTCCGTCATGACCCCCGCCCACTGGATCGCTGTGCGCCTACCACCATGGCCGTGGGGTCATCCAAGCGCGGCGCACAGTGCCGCGCCCAGCTCGGCCAGCTCGTCATCCCCTACAGCGCGCATGTCGAGCACAAGCTGCTCGTCCTGCACGCGAGCCAGTACCGGCGGCTCCCCCGCGCGCAGCCGCTTTGCCAAGCCAGCGGCGTCACCGTCCGCAGGCCGGACGGCAAGGCCGGCGCTGGGGACGTCCGTGACCGGCAGCGAGCCAGCGCCGGCGCGCGCGACCGTCTCGATCACGCGCAGCTCGGCCGTGCCGTGCCCAGCGCTCTCACCCGTCGACAGCGGCATGGCCTTGCGCACCATCTCCTCGAGCCGGCGCGCCCGAGCGGCGACTGTGTCGCTGCTGGCGTTCAGCATGGCGAGGGTCGGGATCTGGTCTATGGCTTGCCCCGGCTGCAGGTACAGCCTGAGCACAGCGTCGAGCGCCGCCACGCAGAGCTTGTCCACGCGCAAGGCGCGCGCCAAGGGCTTTGCGCGCATGGCGCCGATCGCTTGGGTGGTGCCCACCGCGATACCGGCCTGCGGACCTCCGAGGAGCTTGTCGCCACTGAAGGTGACCACGTCGGCGCCCGAAGCTACGCTGCCCCGCACCGAGGGCTCGTCCGCGAAGAGACTCAGGTCGCCCAGCGCGCCGCTGCCCAGGTCGTCTATGAGGAGAGCATCACGATCGTGCGCCAGCGCCACGAGCTCCTCCAGCCCCGGCTCGGCGGCGAAGCCGACGATGCGGTAGTTGCTGGTGTGCACGCGCAGGATGGCCCGCGTACGCTCAGTCCAGGCCCGCTCGAAGTCCGAGAGGTACGTGCGGTTGGTCGTGCCCACCTCAAGCAGCGTCGCGCCACTCTCGCGCAGAAGATCCGGTATACGGAAGCCATCCCCGATCTCGACCAGCTGCCCGCGGCTGATCAGGACCTCTCCGCCACCGGCAGTGGCAGCGAGCGCCAACAGGATGGCGGCCGCGTTGTTGTTGACCACGAATGCATCGGCGGCGCCCGTGAGTGTGCAGATGATGTCGCGCACGTGTGCCTGGCGCGAGCCGCGGGCGCCGCTACCTAGCTCGACCTCAAGATCGGTGTACGAGCGCGCGGCCGTGACCAAGGCAGAGACCGCGGTGTCCGGCAGCAACGAGCGTCCCAGATTGGTGTGCCCCACCACCCCCAGAGCATTGATCACCCGCCGCAGCGACGGCCGACCTGCTCGTTCCACCAGCGCTACGACCCACGGGGCCACTCCGGCGGCGCTGACATCGTCCGACGTGACCTCACGCCGGCTCTCCTTGAGCTCGGCGCGCAGCCTGTCGAGGACGGTCCGTACAGCGTCGACCACGAACCCACGTGAGTACGCCTCTGTCAGCGCGGCCACCTCTGGCACCCGCAGGACCTCATCCACAGCAGCCAGATGGCGAAGTGGCGTGCCGCCTTCAGCTGGCCGCTCTGAGCCCGCTCGGGACCGGGTGTGATGGCCGCTCATCTGGCACGCCGCCGTCTGTACGAGAGTACGATCACGTCGTCATCATGACGGACACCTCTCCGCATGTCACCACCTTCGGAGCGCACGACCCCTCCCTACATTCATAGGACCCGCCTCGGCATGCGCGTCACGCTGCCCCCTGCGTACACGTGGTGAGTACCTCACGACCGAGGCGCACTAGAACCGCGGCAGCGCTGGGTCCACGAGCCACGCTACCACTCCTAGCGCCGTGAGCGTCCCCAGCATGACCGCCCAGTACACCGCCACGCGACCGCGCAGGCCGCCCAGCAGACGGACGACCGCGAGCACCAGCAGCACCGTCAGTGACGCGCTGCCCAGGTTGACCAGTACAAGCGTGAGGGTGTGCAGGATGCGTGCTGCGCCCGATCCTTGCCAGGCAGTCGAAGCCAGCGTGTCCGCCCAACCCAAGGCGCGCTGCCCGCTGATGCCGCTGACCACCCAGAGTGAGAAGGAGACGAACGCAGCGCCTGCGGCCAGTGCGGCTGCGACAGCAGCCCCCAGGCCCGCGAGAGCCCATGCGGCGGCGGAGCGCGGCTCGCGGCCGCCGTCTCCAGCTTCCCACGACCAGTGCGCCGGCAGGTCCAGCCACCCCGAACGGCCCACGGAGTCCGTCGAGGGATCGCCGATACGCACCCAGCGAGTGGCTTCGCTGGGTGGTGCGACGGCGTTGGCCACCGCCTCGGTCTTGCCCTGAGAGAACCGACAGCCGGCGCCGGTCACGACGACGTAGGCCATCGTCACGGCGACCGATACCATGGCCACCACGAGAACGCCGAACACGGCGAGCAGCGCAGAGGCCACGCCCACCGCCGCTGCTATGAGCCAGACGACAAGGCCCAGCCGACTGCGTGGGCGCAGGCTCACCAGGATCGCGCTCTGCGCAAAAGCGATGGCCGCCACCAGGAACGATGCTGCGGCCAACAAGCTGAGCTCCAGGAGAGACGTACCTGGATCGCCCACGGTGACCACGAGGCCGCACAGATAGAGACTGGCTCCCCCCGCCACCGCGCCCGCCCACACCAGCGGCACAGACGCCAGCAGCCGCAAGGCTATCGACCAGCCCAGCCACCTCCGTGCCTGCCGGGGGCGGCCACCGTCTGGCCGCGGGCCGCTGGAAGAGGAACGTTGCTGCGGCGTACCTGTGCCATCTTCGAGCGGCTCCCAGATGCCAGCCCCGCGGTACACCCGTCGGGCGCCGACCGGGCGATCGCCCGGCTCGACTGACCTAGTCATGCCCTCTCGGTGCGGACGCTTGCCATCACCCAGGCCACTCCAGCACGATGCGCCCCTGCGGGTCCAGCACGACCTCTCCCACGGGCCACCCTCGCTCGCCCTCGCTTCGCAAGGCGGCCAGAAGAGCCTCCAGCCGTTCGCGCTGCACCGACAGCAGCAGGCCGCCCGACGTCTGCGGGTCGAACAGCGCCAGCACCTGCGGCGGGAAGACCGGCGCACCGTCCGCCTGCGTCAGTGCGTCCACGGGGACATCGCCCAGCATGAGTCGAGGCAGGAGATAGTCGCGGTTGGCGCGCAGACCTCCGGCGTAGACACCTTGATCGATGAGCTCCAAGACGCCGTCGTGCAGAGGCACGGCCGCCGGATCGATGCGCGCCCCGAGCGACTCTTCGCGTTCCATGGGTCCGGCCCCACCGGCATCGAGCATCTCGCCCAGGTGACCCAGGAGACCGAAGCCCGTGACATCGGTACACGCATGCACACCGACGGCCTGCATGGCTCGCGCGGCAGCGGCGTTGAGGCGCGCCGCCTCGGACACGGCAGGCCGCATATCGTCCTCGCTGACACGGTCTGCCTTGAGCGCGCTCGCCAGCACCCCGATGCCGAGGCGCTTGGTGAGCACAAGAGCGTCGCCCGGCGCTGCGCCGGCGTTGTAGACGATCTCCTCAGGCTTGGCAAGACCCGTCACGGCGAGTCCGTACTTGGGCTCCACGTCATCGATGGAGTGCCCGCCGGCGAGCTCCGCTCCCGCCTCAGCGACCTTGTCGGCGCCGCCACGCAGGACCTCGGCCAAGTGGTGCATTCCCAAGCTCACCGGCCACGCCACAAGGTTCATGGCAGTCAGGGGTCGTGCGCCCATAGCGTAGACATCGGACAGCGCATTGGCGGCCGCTACCTGTCCGAACCAGTAGGGATCGTCGACGATGGGCGTGAAGAAGTCGACCGTCTGCACCAGGCAGAGGTCGTCGCGAAGCTGCACGACGGCGGCGTCGTCACGCGTCTCCAGAAGACGTGTGAAGGCACCTGAGCCGCGCGGCATAGTATCCAGAACGGCCTTCAGGTCACACGGACCTATCTTGGACGCTCAACCGCTCTTAGCAGCGTACTGCGTGAGCCGTATGCGCTCTGCGTCGCTCATGTCTCCCTAGCCCGCCATACTGCGTGAGCGAGTCGTCCTCCGTCTCCAGGCGACCACGCCCGCAAGGTATCGTATACGCTAGCGGGCACGCTGGGCGCCCGGCCGCCGCTGCGGCGCCTGGGCGCCTCCGATCCAAGGCTGCTGCAATGAAGAGAGCCCTCATCACATCGCTGTTCACACTCCTCATCACAGGCGTCGTGGTCGCTGTGGTCGTGCTCACCGGCGTCACGCAGCCAAGCTCCGTGACCCCGTTCCCGTCGGCAGCGGCGTCGGCCACACCCACCCCTCCCGCCGACATCAGCGCCGAGCTGCTCGACGAGTGGCCTTTCTATGGCTACGATCCCGCCCGCACAAAGGCCAACCCGGTGAGTACCCTACGGCCGCCGTACAGGATCAAGTGGGAACTCCCCGTGGGCGACCTGCTTGAGTTCCCACCCACCATCTGGGGTGACCGCCTCTACTTCAATGCCGGCCGGGGATGGGTCTACTGCTGCCGTGCGTCCACCGGCGAGGTGCTCTGGCGCTTCGACACACGTGGCAAGCTCGCCTCCACCCCGGCCGTGTCGGGCGACACGGTCTACATCTCGTCCATGCGAGGTCTGCTGTTCGCACTGGACCGCTTCTCCGGCGAGCAGCGCTGGACTTTCGATGCTGGTGGTCCCAGCGAGTCCTCCCCCCTGGTGTGGCAAGACAGGGTCATCTTCGGCAACTGGGACGGCAACCTCTATGCGCTCGACAAACGCACGGGGACCCTCCAGTGGGCCTACCGCACAGGCGGCAGAGTCCACGCCAGCCCCGCGCTCTACGACCGCCGCATCGTGTTCGCCTCGTACGACGGCTCCGTCTACTGCGTAGACTACGATGGCCGCCTGCTTTGGCGGCATGCGGCGCGGCACATGTTCTTCCTGCGCGACCGCTTCTACGCCACGCCGGCGGTCGCGTACCGCACGGTCTACCAGCCCAGCCTCGTGGGGACCATGTTCGCCCTGGACGTGTACACCGGCAACGAGAGGTGGTCGCGCACCGTCGACGGCCGCATCTACTGCTCGCCGGCGGTGTGGCGCGGGCTCGTGTTCTTCGGCGCCTACGACGAGGTCTTCTATGCACTCGACGCCGCCAGCGGTCGCATCCGCTGGCGCTTCAGCGACGGCGCGTCTGTCTCAGGTGCTCCTACGGTCATCAATGGGCTGGTCTACTTCTCCACCTTCAACGGCCGTACCTACGCCGTCGACGGCCTCACGGGACAGGTCGTCTGGTCGTTCCCCGACGGCCGGTACTCTCCGGCCACGACGCACGGCGACACGCTCATCCTCATGGGCAAGAACACTGTGTACGCCCTCCAGCCAGAAGGGAGATAGACGATGTCACCTCGAGCGCCGCGTCGACGGTCGCCTCTCGTGCCCGTACTTGCCGGCCTGCTGGCACTGGCTGTCGCCGTGCCCGCGCTGATCGTGTTCCTGCAGCGGGGCCAGGATCCAGGAGAGAGCACGGCTCTTCCCTCCGCCGCCCCACAGACACAGGCCTCAGAGAGCCCCTACTTCCCTCCGCAACCTGAGACATCGGATGCTCCTGCCATCGGCGTGGGCGATCAAGGCTCGTGGCCAACGTACGGCTACAACGTCGCCCACACCCGCTACAACCCCGAGGTGCAGCTGCGCCCGCCCTTCCGGGTGCGCTGGAAGTTCAAAGCCCGCCAGCTGCTCGAGTTCCCACCCAGCATCGACCACGACATGATCTTCTTGACCACCGGGCGCGGCCGCGTCTACGGCCTTGATGCCGAGACTGGCAAGAGGGTGTGGCAGCGCCGCTTTCGCGGCAAGCTCGCGGCCAGCCCTACGGTCAACGAGGGCAGTGTCTATGTGGCGTCCCTCAACGGGCACCTCTACGCGCTCGACCGAGAGACCGGCGACACACAGTGGACGTACCGCTTCGGCAGCCCGAGTGAGTGCTCGCCCCTCGTGTGGAACAGGCTCGTGATCGCCGGTTGTTGGGACGGCACCCTCCACGCCATCGACATCCAGAAGAGGCGGCTGCAGTGGCGGTTCCGCACCGGCGCCAAGATCACCGGCACACCAGCTCAAGCAGGTGACCGACTCGTCGTAGGCAGCTACGACGGCCACGTGTACTGTCTCGACTATCGTGGCCGGCCGCTCTGGGACTTCCACGCTACCCGCTACGTCGTCAGCTCGGACAGGTTCTACGCCACACCCACGGTGGCGAATGCGACCGTCTACATAGGCGGCATCGGTGGGTCCATCTATGCCATAGATCTCCGCAACGGCAACGTGCGCTGGCGGGTGGGGACGAACGCGTACGTGTACTCGTCCGCGGCAGTCGCCGAAGGAACGGTCTTCGTCGGCTCGTACGAGTCACGTCTGTACGCGCTCAACGCCGCCACCGGCGCGGTGCGCTGGACCTTCCCCACGCAGAGAGCCGTCTCGGGGTCGCCGGCGGTCGTCGACGGCGTGGTGTACGTCTCCAGCTTCGCCAAGCGCACGTGGGGCGTCGACACGCGCACCGGCAAGGCCGTCTGGAGCTTCCCGGACGGGCGCTACACGCCCATCGCCGCCGGCCGTAGCCTGCTCTACCTGGTAGGAGCCGACACGCTCTACGCGCTCGAGGAGGACCGCTGACCTGCTAGCGGTCGCCCGACGACCCAAGGAGCGGGGGCAGTTGTCGCAGAGAGGCGATGGTGGGCTCATGACGCCGCTGCGTCCCCGGCGTTTCGTCCAGGTCGCCGCGGTCCAACAACACGGCCAATCCAAGACCCGCGGCTAGCGCGCCATGCACGTCGTCGTGCAGGCTGTCCCCGACCATCGCAGTCTGTGCCGCGACAGCGGACAACTCCTGGAGAGCCGCCGTGAAGATGGCGGGGTCCGGCTTCATGACGCCGATGTCGGCCGAAGCCAAGCAGGCGTCGACATACTCCGTGAGACCGAAGCGTGACACGACCTCGCCGAGAGACCGGCTCGTGTTCGAGACGAGGCCGATGCGAAGCCCGGCGGCATGCAGAGCGGAGAAGCATGGCAGCACGTCGTCGTACAACGAGTAGTTCTCGAGCCGCCACCACTCCTGCGCCACGTGGCGGGCACACGCCTCACGAGCGGCCGCCGTCTCCGGTATGAGCTCGTCGCCCGCCAACTGATCCACGATGGCCCGAGTGACTGCCGGGATGAGCTCCATGTCGTGCTCGTGCCCGTCGCGAGCTCGATGAGCCCACACCACCTGCGCCGCGGCCCGTACCGCCAGCGGCCAACGCGCCGGGTCCAGTCGCAGGCCGAACTCCTCGCCGTTGCGGCGGTAGCCCTGCGCTTGGAACACGTCCCCGGGCTTCAACAGCGTGTAGTCGACATCGAAGAGCACCGTGCGGATGATCACCGCGTCACCTCCGCCCCCCGTGACGTGAGGGAGGACTGACTCGCGGAGACCATCCGCACACCCCTCTCTGGGGCAAACCAGCACGCCACATCAGTTTTGAGCCCGGACCTCTGCGAGCACTTCGGCCGCCCGGTAGGAAGAGCGGACGAACGGCCCAGCGACCACCTTGAGCCCCAACTCGTCGCCCCGAGCGGCCCAGCTCTGCAGCTCATCGGGAGGCACGTACCGAGCGACGGGCGCTCGACCAGGCCCCGGCGAGAGGTACTGCCCCATCGTCACTACCTGTACACCGACAGAGGCGGAGTCGCGGAGCACCGCGTCGATCTCCGCCTCGGTCTCTCCAAGCCCGACCATCAGTCCGGTCTTGACGACGGAGCCCCCGCGGGTAGCCGCCCGCTGCAGCACGGCCAACGAGCGGCCATAGTCGGCCTGCGGGCGCACCGTTGGGTAGAGGCGGGGCACGGTCTCGACGTTGTGGTTGAGGACGTCAGGCGACGCGTCGAGCACCGTCTTGAGCGCCACCGGATCGCCGCGGAGATCGGGGATGAGCACCTCGATCGTCACGTGCGGCGCCGCCTGCCGCACCGTCTCCACCACGGCGCCGAAGTGGCTCGCGCCGCCATCAGGCAGATCGTCCCGAGTGACGCTAGTGACCACGACGTGGCGAAGGTGCATACGTACGACCGCAGCCGCCAAGCGGCGCGGTTCGTCCGGATCGACAGGCAGAGGGTGCGCGTTGTGGCGCACCGCGCAGAACCAGCAGTCGCGCGTGCACTCGTCGCCAAGGATGAGGAACGTCGCAGTGCCGGCCGAGAAGCACTCGCCCTTGTTGGGGCAACGCGCTTCCTGGCAGACGGTGTGCAGCCGAAGGTCGCGAAGCAGCTCTTCCGTCTGCCTGAACGCCCGCGCCGGCGGTAGCTTCACCCGCAGCCACTCTGGCTTACGGCCCGGCTGTACAGGGTGCGCAGCCATCAGAGGCTGTGGACACCTTTGCCCACGCCCGACAAGGCCGCCTCGCCCACCGCCTCCGACAGCGTGGGGTGGGCGTGGATCGTGGCCGAGATCGGAAGAGCGTCGTGTAGGGACAGAGTGTAGGGTTGGGTGGGGGTGGGGGG
>CAYMTC010000048.1:0-9543 GCA_964393265.1 uncultured Thermoleophilia bacterium | reverse complement strand
TCCTTGTGGCGCTGCGAAGAGTCGCTCGCGGCCCCGCGCACGACGGCGGTCCCGGGGCTGCGAACCAGCCTTCCGCAGACGACGGCGACAGCGGATGCCCTCGTTCGTGATCTCTTCCCAGGAGGCGGGGCAGCGCCTCGACGTGGTGCTGGCGGCGCGCGCTGGCCTCTCGCGGGCGCGCGCCCAACGGCTGCTCAAGGAGGGACAGGCGCGAGTGGATGGCGCCACGGTGCGGAAGCACGATCTGGCACGCGCTGGCGCTCGCGTCGACTACACCGTGGTCGCCCAGGGCACAGGGGTGGGTCTGGAGCCCGAAGACCTCGACGTCGAGATCCTCTACGAGGACGACGCACTGCTGGTGGTCGACAAGCCTGCAGGGATGGTGGTGCACCCAGCGGTGGGGCATGAGCGTGGGACGCTGGTGCATGCGCTGGTGGCTCACGGTGTAGCCGGCGGCCATGAACGTCGACCGGGGGTCGTCCACCGCCTCGACAAGGACACGTCGGGCCTGCTGGTCCTAGCGCGAGGCGACGCCGCCTACACCGCGCTGGTCGCGATGATCGCCGACCGCCGCGTGCATAGGGAGTACCAAGCGCTGGTGCACGGTCGCCTCGCACAGGAGCAGGGCGTCATCGACGCGCCGATCGGCCGTCACGTACGCGAACGCACACGCATGAGTGTGCATACGGCCGCCGGGCGGCGCGCGGTGACGCACTTCTCCATCACCGAGCGCCTCGCTCAGTACACCCTTCTTGCCGTCCAGTTGGAGACGGGCCGCACTCACCAGATCAGGGTGCACTTCTCGGCGCTCGGGCATCCCATCGCGGGGGACGTGGTCTACGGGCGCCGACCCCGTCCGCCGGGACTGGCCCGGCAGTTCCTCCACGCATGGCGCCTGGAGTTCGACCACCCGCTGCAGTCGGGCCACCGACTGCGGTTCGAATCGCCGCTGCCGGCCGACCTTGCCGCGTTCGTGGCCCAGCTGCGAAAGCCATCGGAGAGATAGACCAGCGCACGTCGCGCACAGCCAGGTGTGCTCGCGCCGCACACCCCGCCTTGACTGACGGTGGCTCGCGCTGGTAGAGTCGCCGGCGACCAATGGTCCTTTAAGTGTGTCCAGCGAGACCGGAAGGGGTGGTCGTATGACGACGCTGCCGTCCTGCAACCTAGCGCCGACGGAGGCGTCGTTCTTATGAGCGGCCACGTCGACGAGGTCGCCATCATGGACGCCGTGCAGATCTCCCGCACGCTGACCAGGATGGCCCACGAGATCCTCGAGAAGAACCCCTCAGAACCCGCGTTGGCCCTTGTGGGCATCCACACCCGTGGGGCGTTCCTGGCACGACGGCTGCACGCCATCCTCAGCGAGCTCAGCAGCCGTGACATCCCGCTCGGAGAGCTGGACATCTCGTTCTACCGGGACGATGTCGGCACGCGCGAGGCCGCGCAGGTGCGCGAGACACCGCACCCGGTGGTCAAGGGGACCGACTTGCCGTTCGACATCGACGACGCGACCATCATCCTCATCGACGATGTCCTGTACACCGGTCGCACCATCCGGGCGGCCATCGATGCGCTGTTCGACTTCGGCCGGCCGCAACGGGTGCAGCTGGCTGTCCTCGTAGACCGGGGACACCGCGAGTTGCCTATACGCCCAGACTACGTCGGCAAGAACATGCCCACCGCGCTTCCCGAGCGGGTGAGTGTGCGGCTAGAAGAGCACGATGGCTGCGATGAAGTCGTCCTGGTGCGCGTCAGCGGGGAGGTGTCGGCATGACGAAGCGCGACCTTCTGTCCATGGACGACCTCACGCGACAGGACGTGGACCTCATCCTGGATACCGCCGAGAGCTTCCTTCCCATCCTGCAGCGTGACATCAAGAAGGTCCCCACGCTGCGCGGGCGCACTATCGTGAGTTTCTTCTACGAGGCGTCGACGCGTACGTCCTCCAGCTTCGACTTGGCCGCAAAGCGACTCTCCGCGGACACCATCGCACTGAAGAAGAGCGGCTCCGCCATCGAGAAGGGCGAGTCGCTCAAGGACACCATCCTCACACTGTCGGCATACTCGCCGGACATCATCGTCATGCGACACCCGTCCGCAGGCGCCTGCCGCCTGGCGGCACGGTACACAGCGGCTAGTGTCATCAACGCCGGCGACGGTAAGTATCAGCACCCCACGCAGTGCCTGCTCGACCTCTTCACGCTGCGGCAGACCTTTGGTCGTGACCTCGACGGCATGAAGGTGAGCATCGTGGGCGACATGCTGCACAGCCGGGTCGCGCGCAGCGACATCGCGGGCTTTCAGATGATGGGCATGGACGTCACGCTGGTGGCGCCGCCCACGCTGTTGCCGCGTGAGGTCGAGTCTCTCGGGGTCGACGTGCAGTACGACCTCTCCGGGATCCGCAAGGCCGACGTGATCTACCTCTTGCGCATCCAGCAGGAGCGTATGGAGGCGGGCGCCAACTTCCTGCCATCGCTGCGGGAGTACGCGAGGGTGTGGGGCATCAGCAGAGCACAGCTCCGCCCAGGTCAGAAGGTCATGCACCCGGGCCCCATCAACCGGGGCGTCGAGATCGACAGCGACGTGGCGGACGACAAGGACACGCTGATCCTGCGGCAGGTAGAGGCCGGGCTGGCGACGCGCATGGCCATCCTGTACCGCACCATCGTCGGATACAGCGACAGCGCCAGGGAGGAGGCCTGATGGCCAGCACAGCTCCACAGCGGCTCTGGTGCTCACGCTGCGCCAAGGCCGATCTACTCGTCACGGGCGCACGGGTCGTCGACCCCAAAGCCGGCATCGACGAGGTGCTCGACGTGCTCGTGCGCAAGGGCAAGGTGGCCGCGGTCGGCAAGGGCCTTTCGGCACCAGAAGGAGTGCCCACGCGCGCGGCGGACGGTCACCTGCTCCTGCCAGGCTTCGTGGATCTGCACGCCCACTTCAGGACGCCAGGACGCGAGGACGAGGAAGACCTTGCCAGTGGCACTGCCGCGGCGGCTGCCGGAGGGTACGTGGCGGTGTTCACCATGGCCAACACGGACCCGGTGATCGACTCCGCGCCAGCGCTGCGCGGCCTGGCGCAGATCGCTCAAGCTGAAGCCGTCGTGCCGGTCGGGTTCCACGCGTCAGTCACCCGTGGTCTGCGCGGCGAGCAGCTCACCGAGATGGTCGAGCTCGCCGAGGCGGGAGCTGTCGCCTTCAGCGATGACGGCATGCCGCTGCCCAACGCCTACGTCCTGCGGCGGGCGCTGCAGTACGCCAAGGTCACCGGCCGCCACATCGCGGTGCACGCACAAGACCTCTCGCTGAGCGGTACCGGGGTCATGCATGAGGGTGCCGTGTCGGCACGCATGGGCCTCGGGGGCCTGCCGGCTATCGCTGAGAGCATCCCGATCTTCGAGGCGCTGGCCGTGGCAGCATATGAGTCGGCGCGCCTGCACGTGTGCCACGTCTCCAGCGCCGACTCGCTGGAGCATCTGGCAAGGGTCAAGGACGCCGGAGCCCCCGTCACTGCCGAGGTCTGTCCGCACCACCTGACACTCACGGACGAGTGTGTGGTCACTCTGGACCCCAACTTCAAGATGAGCCCGCCGCTGCGCACCGAGACAGATCGGCAGGCGCTGGTGAAAGCTCTGGCGGACGGCCTCATCGACTGCGTCGCCACCGACCATGCGCCACATGTGGACGACGAGTGGGAGGTGCCCTTCGAGGAGGCGCCGTTCGGGGTCGTCGGCCTCGAGACCGCCTTTGCCGTGCTCTACGAGACGCTGGTCACCGAGGGTGCGTTGTCGCTGGCGTGCCTCGTGGACCGTATGAGCCAGAGTCCGGCGCGCCTGGCGGGCATCCCAGAACCCACTGTCGCTGAGGGAGCCGAGGCCAACCTCTGCCTGGTGGATCCCGCGGCCGACTGGCGGGTGACACGGTCCACGCTGCGCTCACGTTCGTACAACTCTCCATGGCTTGGCAAGGAGCTGAGTGCCCGGGTGGTGCTCACACTGGCGGCCGGGCACGTGGCGTGGGACGCTAGTGCCTGAGCCCGCCGTCATCGCGCTCGAAGACGGGCGCACCTTCACCGGCGAGGCTCTGACCGGTCACGGGTGCGTAGGAGGTGAGCTGGTCTTCACTACGGCGATGACCGGGTATCAAGAGATCGTCACCGATCCATCCTACGCAGGCCAACTGGTCACCTTCACCTTCCCCATGGTGGGGAACTACGGGGTCTGCGAGGGTCTCGACGAGTCGGCGCTCGCTCATCCACGAGCTGTCGTGGCTCGCGAGCTCACCGGCTACGCTTTCAACCGTGAGGCGAGCGGTGACTGGCTCAATTGGCTAGGCGAGCGCGGCGTGCTTGCCGTCAGTGGCGTCGACACGCGAGCCCTCACGCGGCACATCCGCGAGCAGGGCGCGTTGCGAGCGGTCATCTCCACCGGAGGCGAAGGCGCGGGCGAGCTGGTGCAGCGCGCCCGCGCCCTGCCCTCCATGGTCGGCAGAGACCTCGTCAGCGGTGTCACGACACACGAGACGTGGGACCAGGCTGCCGAGGGCGAGGCGAAAGACGCTCTGCATGTCGTTGCGTACGACTTCGGCGTCAAGCGCAGCATCCTCAAGCGGCTCGCCAGCTGCGGGTGCAGACTCACGGTCGTCCCTGCGCAGACCAGTGCGTCATCTGTGCTTCGGCTCAGCCCCGACGGGGTGTTCCTGTCGAACGGGCCGGGCGACCCGGCGGCTGTGGGCTACGCCGTCAAAGCCGTGCGTAAGCTGCTCGGCAAGGTCCCCGTCTTCGGCATATGCCTGGGCCATCAGCTTCTGGCGCTGGCGCTAGGCTTGCAGACCTACAAGCTCCGCTTCGGTCACCGCGGCTGCAACCACCCGGTGCGCGACGTGACCGGTGATAGGGTACTCATCACGACGCAGAACCACGGGTTCGCCGTGGTGGCAGAGGAGGACAGCCTGCCGGCCGGCGTGGTGGTGAGCCACGTGAGCCTCAACGACGGCACGGTGGAGGGCATCCGCTGCGACCGGCTCAACGCCTTCTCGGTGCAGTTCCATCCTGAGGCCTCACCTGGGCCGCACGACGCGGCAGGACTGTTCCAGCAGTTCGGCGACGCCATGGCGCAGCACCGCGCGACAGCAGCACCAGTCAGCACGCCACATGACGGGCGAAGAGCTCGGTCGCGACCTTCGGGGAGCAAGAGAGCAGAGAGACCGAGTCAGGACGGTGGCCATGCCGCGCCGTGACGACCTCCAGCGCATCCTGATCATAGGGTCGGGGCCTATCGTGATAGGCCAGGCGTGCGAGTTCGACTACTCAGGTACTCAAGCGTGTCGCGTGCTGCATGACGAGGGCTACGAGGTGGTCTTGGTCAACTCTAATCCAGCCACCATCATGACGGACCCGGACATGGCTTGGCGCACGTACGTGGAACCCCTCGACGCCGAGACAGTGGGTCGCATCATCGAAGCTGAGCGGCCAGACGCGCTGCTGCCGACGCTGGGAGGTCAGACAGCGCTCAACGTGGCCATGGCCTTGAAGGAGCGCGGCACCCTCGACCTCTGGGGAGTCGAGATGATCGGGGCCGACGCGGACGTGATCAGACGGGCGGAGGACCGCGCCGAGTTCCGCAGCGCAGTTGAGGCCGTCGGGCTGCGTGTCCCGCGCAGCTGCGTGGCCACGTCACTTGAGGAGGCGCGCGAGTTCGTCGCTTCCGCGGGCCTGCCCGTGGTGGTACGGCCCGCGTTCACCATGGGCGGCGCCGGCGGCGGCGTAGCGCGTACGCCGGCGCGACTCGAGGACGTCGTCGCCCACGGCCTGGCGGAGAGTCCCATAGGCCAGGTCCTGGTCGAGGAGAGTGTCCTGGGATGGCACGAGTACGAGCTCGAGGTCATGCGCGACGCCGCCGACAACGCCGTGGTCGTCTGCTCCATCGAGAACGTGGACCCCATGGGCGTACATACGGGCGACAGCGTCACGGTGGCACCGGCGCTCACGCTGACCGACCCGCAACTCCAGGAACTGCGCGATGCCGCCTTGGCGGTGATGCGCGCTGTAGGCGTCACCTGTGGGGGGTCCAACGTGCAGTTCGCCGTGGATCCCGACAGCGGCGAGATGGTCGTCATCGAGATGAACCCGCGCGTGTCGCGCAGTTCGGCCCTCGCCTCCAAGGCGACGGGATTCCCTATCGCTAAGATCGCCGCGCGGCTAGCCGTAGGGTACACGCTGGACGAGATACTCAACGACATCACCCGTAAGACGCCGGCGTGCTTCGAACCCACTTTGGACTACGTGGTCGTCAAGCTGCCGCGTTGGGCCTTCGAGAAATTCCCTCTTGCGGATCGCGAGCTCACCACGCACATGAAGAGCGTCGGCGAGGCGATGGCCGTGGGGCGCACCTTCAAGGAGGCGTTCCTCAAGGGGCTTCGCTCAAGGGAGCTCGACAGCAGAGTGGTGGTGCCCGGCAACCTCGCGGGCACACGCGAGGCTCTGGCCATGCCTACGTGTGAGCGGTACGAGCTGCTCTTGCAGGCGTTTCGGCAGGGCATGACGGTGGACGAGGCGCACAAGATCACCGGCGTACCACGGTTCTACCTCAGCGAACTGCGCGACATCGTGGAGCTCGAACTCCGCTGGCAGAGCGAGGGAGTGGGCGACCCGCACACGCTGCGGCTCATGAAGCGCTACGGGTTCTCAGACGCCAGATTGGCGGAGCTGAGTGGCCGCGCTGAGGACGACATCCGGGCGCTCAGAGTGCAGCATGGCATCAGGCCGGTGTACAAGGCGGTCGACACGTGTGCAGCCGAGTTCGAAGCCGAGACCCCCTACTTCTACTCCACGTATGAAGAGGAGAACGAGGCGCTGCCTGGCAAGAAGCCCCGGATCGTCATCCTCGGCAGCGGGCCCAATCGCATCGGGCAGGGCATCGAGTTCGACTACTGCTGTGTGCATGCGGCCATGACGGTCAGGGAACTTGGGTACGAGGCCGTGATGGTCAACTGCAACCCCGAGACGGTCTCCACCGACTACGACGTGTCCGACCGCCTGTACTTCGAGCCTCTCACCCTCGAGGACGTGCTCAATGTGGTGGCCAACGAGCAGCCGTTGGGCGTCATCGTGCAGTACGGCGGGCAGACGCCTCTGCGGCTGTCCGCGGCGTTGGCAAAGGCGGGCGTGGCGCTGATAGGCACGCCGCACGACGCCATCGACCTTGCTGAGGACCGAGGGCGTTTCGGGGCTCTGCTCGATGAACTCCACATGCGCTGCCCGCCGTACGGTGTCGCACACGACCTCGACGAGGCCCGGGAGGTGGCCCGCACCATCGGGTTCCCGCTGCTGGTCCGACCCTCGTTCGTCTTGGGTGGGCGAGCCATGGAGATCGTGTACTCGCCCGAGGACCTGGAGAGGTACCTGCAGACGACCGCGGCGGCCGACACCAAGGGGCCTGTGCTCTTGGACCGCTTCCTCGAGGATGCCATAGAGGTCGATGTGGACGCGGTGTGCGACGGGGAGGACGTCTTCATCGGCGCCGTCATGCAGCACGTCGAGGAGGCGGGCGTGCACTCAGGCGACTCCTCGTGCGTCATCCCCTCGATCTCTCTGGGTGAGGGGACATTGGAGCAGGTGCGCAAGTGGACTACCGAGCTGGCGCTGGCCCTCGGCGTGCGGGGGCTCATGAACGCGCAGCTCGCTTACCAGAACTACGAGCTCTACGTCTTGGAGGTCAACCCGCGCGCCTCACGCACAGTCCCGTTCGTGAGCAAGGCGACGGGGGTGCAGCTGGCCAAGGTGGCCACACGCGTCATGCTGGGCGAACGGCTGCGCGACATGGGCTTGCCCGACAGGCTCGTGCCT
Source organism: uncultured Thermoleophilia bacterium (assembly GCA_964393265.1). GTDB lineage: Bacteria > Actinomycetota > Thermoleophilia > UBA2241 > UBA2241 > UBA6103. The sequence goes on along the minus strand of CAYMTC010000048.1, from coordinate 1,691 downwards.
GCTCACGTCAGCGTGAAGGAGGCTGTGACGCCGTTCGCTCGCTTCCCCGACGCGGACAACCGGCTAGGACCCGAGATGAAGTCCACGGGAGAGGTCATGGGAGTCGCCGAGACGTTCCCGGCCGCCTTCTCCAAGGCCCAGGCCGCCGCGGGCGCGCCGTTGCCCCTGGAGGGCACCGTCTTCCTGTCGGTCTGCGACTCTGACAAGTCGGCCGCCACCATCCTGGCACAGCGGCTCGTGGGACTCGGGTTCAGCCTCACGGCGACACGGGGCACGGCCACGGCGCTACGAAGTCTCGGAGTGCCGGTGGAAGCTGTCAGCAAGGTCGGCGAAGGCGAGCCCCACGTGGTCGACATGATCAGCGCGGGGCAGGTGGATCTGGTCATCAACACACCTTACGGGCGCGCCGCGCGCAGTGATGGTAACGACATCCGCCGGGCAGCCCTGCGCCGTGGTGTGCCATGCATCACCACGCTGGCGGGAGCCTCCGCGGCGGTGTCAGCTATCGGATCGTCGCGGCGACACACGGTCCTGGTGCGCTGTCTCCAGGACCTGCACGGGCGAGACAGCGGCATCCGCAGCGTCAGGACGCCGCCGAAGTGAGCGCTGCCATCTACCCCCCTGCCGAGCACGGCAGTGGCAGATCTGGTGCCGAGGTACACGTCTGCCCCCTGGTCGAGGTCTCCTCGGCGGGGCAGTACACACGGCTCTGGCTGCAGGCGCCGGCTTTGGCAGCGGCCGCGCAGCCTGGCCAGTTCGTCATGGTGACCGTACCCGGTGCAGGGTTCCACCTGCGCCGCCCACTGTCGCTGCATCGCGTCAGGCGAGATCACGTGGCGCTGCTTTTCGAGGTGCGCGGCGAGGGCACCAAGGAGCTGGCTGCGGCGCGGTTCGGCGACGTGCTGACGTTGAGCGGTGCTATCGGGCGCGGCTACCCGGTGGACGGCGTGAGGCGCGCCATCCTCGTGGGCGGTGGTGTCGGCGCCGCACCGCTTGCCTTCCTCGCCGACGTGCTGGCGGAGCAGGGTACTAGGGTAGCCAGTCTCGTCGGCGTGCGGGGGGCAGCGCAGGCCGACGTGCTCGGTCTGCTCGACCTGCCAGGCATGTCGGTCGCCACGCAGGACGGCTCAGCAGGCGTGGAGGGGACCGTGGTCGATGCCCTGCGCGCGTCGGCCTCGGCTCAAGCGCTTGCTCGCGAGGGAGCGATGGTGTTCGCCTGTGGGCCACTGCAGATGCTCGTCGCTGTACGCGAGTGGGCGGCGGAGTGGGGACTGCGCGGATCCGCCTCTCTGGAGGCTCATCTGGCGTGTGGTACAGGCGCGTGCCACGGCTGCGTGGTGCCCACCACGCGCGGGTACGCTCGCGTGTGTGTCGACGGGCCGGTCTTTCCGCTGGAGGAGGTCGTGGCATCGTGAGCGCGCCAGATCTCACGGTGCGGTTGGGGTCCGTGTCTCTGCGACACCCCATCGTGAATGCGTCAGGCACGTGGGACCCTCTGGAGACGGCGGCACCCGCCAAGGTGCGGGAGTGCGCCTTTGCGGCGTACTTCCCCAAGACAGTCACGGTCGAGCCGCGCGCAGGCAACGTGCCACCGCGGGTCACCGAGACGCCCAGCGGCATGGTCAACGCGATAGGGCTGGCAAACCCTGGGTGTGCTGCCTTCCTGGAGTCGCTGCCGATGCCCCGGCGGT
>CAYMTC010000047.1:0-9797 GCA_964393265.1 uncultured Thermoleophilia bacterium | reverse complement strand
TGCTCTTCCGATCTGGACGGAGTGGATCTTGACTTGTGCGCGGCTGTGAGCGCGGCGCTCACGGAAATCAGGGAGACACATGCACTGGAGGTGTCGTCCCCGGGCATCGAGCGCCGCCTGCGGCGCCCAGGACACTTCGTTGCCGCCGTCGGCCAGGTCCTGCGCCTCAAGACCAAGCAAGCCAGAGGTGGCCGTAGCGTCTACCGCGGACGGCTGGTCGCCGCGTCCGCCACCACAGCAACTGTGGCGGTGGACGACGGCGAGCTACAGATCGCATATGAAGACATCGCCCGGGCCAACGTGGTCTACGTGGGCGAGCACGACGGAGGTCGTCATGAGTAGAGAGATCATCGAGGCGTTGCGCCAGATCGAGAAAGAGAAGGGGATCTCCTTCGATACGCTGCTGAGCGCCCTCGAGGATGCGCTCCACTCAGCCTACACCAAGACGCCCGACGCTGTGGCGCACGCCAAGGTGGAGATAGACCGGGAGGACGGAGAGATCCGCGTCTTCCAGCTCATCTTCCCAGAACACGTGGATGTGGAGGCGCTGCGCGTCTTCACCGAAGACGGCGAGGAGATCGGGCTCGATCTGTCGGGTGTCGACGAGAGCGAGATCGAGCGTATCGATGTCACGCCCGACAACTTCGGCCGCATCGCTGCGCAAACGGCCAAGCAGGTGATCTTGCAGCGCATCCGCGAGGCGGAGCGCGACATCATGTTCGAGGAGTACGTCGACCGCGTCGGCGAGCTCGTCACGGGCGTGGTGCAGCAGAGCGACAGCCGCTACACCCTGGTGGAGCTTCGTCATAACGTGGAGGCTCTGCTCCCGCGCAGCGAGCAGATCGATGGCGAGCGCTACGAGCACGGCGCGCGCATCAAGGCGGTCATCATCAAGGTCCAGAACTCCACCAAGGGCCCGCAGATCATCCTGTCGCGCCGTGACAACGAGATCGTCCGCCGTCTCTTCGAACTCGAAGTGCCCGAGATCGCCGACGGCCTTGTGGAGATCGCCAACGTGGCCCGGGAGCCCGGCTTCCGCTGCAAGATCGCGGTAGTGTCGCACGTAGACGGTGTCGATCCCGTGGGGGCGTGCGTGGGCCCACGCGGCTCACGCGTGCGCATGGTGGTCAGCGAGCTGCGCGGGGAGCGCATCGACATCATCCCGTTCCACGACGATCCCGCGCGCTTCGTGGCCAAGGCGCTGTCCCCAGCCCGGGTGCGAGAGGTGCTCGTCGACGATGAGGCACGGCAGGCTACTATCATAGTCCCGGATGATCAGCTGTCGCTGGCCATCGGCAAGGACGGCGTCAACGCACGCTTGGCCAGCAAGCTGACCGGGTGGCGTATCGACATCAAGAGCCAGAGCGCCATCGCAGAGGAAGAGGCCTCGCTTGACTTCTCCCAGGCGGAGGAGGGCGTGGCCGGCCAGTGTGTGGCCATCATGGCCAGCGGCAAACGGTGTCCCAATCAGGCACTGCCGGGTAGCCGCTACTGCGCCATGCACGCCGACCAGGCGCAGGCGGACGCCGAAGAGAGCGGTTCACCGGAGCCTACTGATGAGACGGCCGCCGGCGATGCACATGACAGCAGTGACGGCTCGGCGTGAGCTTGAGGCGTCGCCCGTGCGCATGTGCGCAGGTTGTCGGCGCAGGCGACCAAGGAGTGAATTGATACGATTGCAGGTTCAGGGCGGTCGACTCGCCGTAGTAGAGCGAGGCGGGCGCGGACGAAGTGTGTACCTCTGTGCGCGGCGGGAGTGCCTGGAGTCGGCTGAGCGGCGTGGCGTGTTCACGCGAGCGCTGCGTCAGCCCTGCCGGCCGGATGCCGAGTTGGCGTCGGAGTTCGAGCGGGCTTGCGGTGCACGAAAGGCGGTGAGATGAGTGGCGAGGATGCTGAAAGTGTCAGAGGTCGCGCGTCAACGCAACACGAGCGTGGACGACGTGCTGGCGCACCTCAAGCGTGCCGGAGTCGCCGCCACGAGTGCGGATGACGCGGTAGAGCAGGCGGCGGTAGAAAGAGCCTTCGCTAGCCATCCGCACCGTCGTCCTACGCGTGGCGCGCAGGGCGGCCGCCGCCGCCGTGTCGTGATCGATGCGCAGGCATCGCGGCGCCCAGGGACGGGTCGCGGCGGACGCCGAGGAGCACGGTCGGAGAAGGCCAGCGATGTAGCCGCGGAGGCGACGCCGCCGGCTGCCGGACAGGTGGTCAAGGTGCCGTCCGGGGCCAGCGTCAAGGACCTCTCGCAGCTCATAGGTGTCTCCACGGCCGAGATCATCAAGGTACTCATGGGTCTCGGGGAGATGGCCACCATCACGCAGTCACTCTCAGACGATGCCATCCAGATCCTCGCGGAGGAGCTCGACCGCACCGTCGAGATCACGCACGCCGCCGATGAGAGCGACGAGGAGGTCGTGCCGCAGGACAAGCCAGAGGACCTGGTGCCGCGGCCGCCTGTCATCACAGTGATGGGTCACGTGGACCACGGGAAGACCAGCTTGCTCGATGCTATCCGGCAGACCGAGGTGGCAGCCGGAGAGGCCGGAGGTATCACACAACACATCGGCGCTTACCAAGTGGTGCACAGCGGCAAGGTCATCACGTTCGTCGACACGCCGGGCCACGAGGCTTTCACGGCGATGCGAGCACGTGGCGCAAAGGTCACGGACATCGCCACGATAGTCGTGGCGGCCGACGACGGGGTCATGCCCCAGACGATCGAGGCCATAGACCATGCCAAGGCAGCCGACGTGCCCATCGTCATCGCCGTCAACAAGATGGACCGCGCCGAGGCCAACCCGGACAGAGTCAAGCAGCAGCTCAGCGAGCACGGCATCATCCCGGAGGAGTGGGGTGGCGAGAACGTGTTCGTCGAGGTGAGCGCCAAGCAACGCACCGGTCTTGAGAACCTTCTCGAGATGCTCCTGCTGGTCGCCGAGGTAGCCGACCTTCGGGCCAACCCCAAGGCACCCGCCACCGGGTTCATCATCGAGTCGCGCGTCGACCCAGGCCGGGGAGTGGTCGCCACGATGCTGGTCTCTCGAGGCACGCTACATGTAGGCGACGGCATCGTGGCCGGTGAGGCAGCCGGCAGGGTGCGGGCCATGCGCGACTACCGTGGCGGGCCTCTCAAGGCCGCCGGGCCCTCCACACCAGTCGAGATCGTCGGCTTCGACCAGGTGCCTACAGCCGGTGAGCTGTGCCGCGTGGTCGGTGATGAGAAGACGGCCAGGGCGCTGGCTCAGAAGCGAGCCAACCGAGTCAAGGCCGAGCAGCTCGCCAAGCAACGAGCAGTCACCCTCGACGACCTGTACGCGCGCATCGCGGCAGGCCGCGTGCAGGAGCTGGGCATCGTGCTCAAGGCAGATGTACAAGGCAGTCTGGAGGCGCTCCAGGACGCGCTCTCCCAGATAGTCCACGAAGAGGTGCGCATAAGTGTCATCCACTCGGGTGTGGGCGGCATCACCGAGTCAGACGTCATGCTGGCAGCGGCCTCCCAAGCCATCGTGATCGGTTTCAATGTGCGGCCCAACCCATCGGCGGCGACTCTTGCTGAGCAAGAGGGTGTCGACATCCGTACGTATCGCGTCATCTACAAGGTCACAGAGGACGTACGTGCGGCGCTGGTCGGCATGCTGAAGCCCGAGTTCATGGAGGAGGTCGTCGGACGCGCCGAGGTGCGGCAGGTGTTCAAGGCGTCACGCATCGGCACGATCGCCGGTTGCCAGGTCACGCACGGCAGCATTTCCCGCAATGCGAGGATCCGGGTGGTGCGTGACGGCACTGTGGTCCACGATGGCCGCATCAGCTCGCTCAAGCGCTTCCAGGAAGACGTCCGTGAGGTGCAGGACGGGTTCGAGTGCGGCATCCTCCTCGACGGCTACAACGACGTCAAAGACGGCGATGTCCTCGAGGCGTACGAGACACGAGAAGTCGCGCGTGAGGTGTGATGCGGCACTAGCTGTCTGGTTGGCTGAGCTGCACTTCCCAGAGAACCGTTCGCTCAAGGAGAAGCGCGGCCCGCTCACGTCGCTGCGCGATGTGCTGCAGCGACGCTTCAGAGCCAGCTTCGCCGAGGTCTCGCATCAGGACGTCTGGCAGCGGGCGGGCATCCTTGTGGTGCTGGCCGCCTCGTCGGTCGCACAGGCGGAGGTGCGTCTCAGTGAGGTCGAGCGCTACGTGTACGGCCGCGACGACCTGGAAGTCACGGCGACGCTGGTACGGGCCGTCGACAGAGTGGGCGCAGTGTGGGATGTGCTGGAATGAGTCGGCGTTTGCGAAGAGTCAACGAGGCTGTGCGCGAGGTGGTGTCGAGCAGTGTCGAGACGCTGCTCAAGGATCCACGAGTGGGCTTCGTCACCGTCACTGGAGTAGACACGACGCCAGACCTCCGGCTGGCCCGTGTCTACGTGAGTGTGTTGGGCGATGAGGCCGAGCGCCAGGCTACGATGACCGCGTTGGAGGCCGGTCACGGCGTCCTGCAGACAGCGCTCGCCGAGCGACTCCGGCTCAAGCGCACACCGCGGCTTGAATTCCACTACGACGACACCCTGGACCGTGCGCTGCGCATCCAAGAGGTGATGGCACGCGAGGAGAAAGACATCGCCGAGCGCGAAGGAGGCACAGCGTGATCCCTCGCGAGGAGTTGGAGGCGGTCTGTGCCGAGGTCCGGGAGGCGCGCAGCGCCACGCTGGCAGTGCACGAGGACCCCGATCTCGACGCCATCGGCTCGGCCGTAGGACTGGCAGACCTCATCACACAGACAGGGGGACAAGCCACCCTGCGTGTGCGCACAGGGACACAGTTGCCGTCGTGCGAGTGGTTCCTGGACGAGAGAGAGGTGGTGCGAGGTGCGCCGCCGGCCGGCGAGGTCCTCTTCGTGGTGGACTGCGGCAGCCTTGAGCGCATGGCGCTCGATCTTGACGGCTGGCGTGGTAGGACCATCGTACTGGACCACCACCCAGACAACACGCGTTTCGGCGATGTCAACTTGGTGCTGCCGCAGACAAGTAGCGTCAGCGAGATCGTGGCCGACATGGCGGTGGTCCTAGGGCTGCATGTCTCAGCACAAGCGGCCACCGCGCTTTACTCGGGCATCGCGTTCGATTCCGGTCAGTTCCGCCATGCATCCACGGGCGCCGGCACCTTTGCTGCAGCCAGCAGACTGGTGGCCGCCGGCGCCGACCCCACAGCGATCTATAGGGCTGTGTTCGAGAACCGTTCCCTGAGCGACCTGCGCCTTTGGGCACGCGCCGTGCTGGGCGCTCAGACGCTGGCCGACGGTCGTGCAGTCGTAGCGGTACTGCCTGCCAGCGAGCGCGAGGACGCCGCGAGTCGCACCGAGGGTATCGTCGACTCTTTGCGCAGCGTGCGCGGCGTCGAGGTCGCAGCCCTGGTCCGGGAGGATCCCACGACAGGGCGCACTCGCGTCAGTCTGCGCTCTACCGAGGTCGACGTGGGAGCTCTGGCGCGTGAGCACGGGGGAGGCGGTCACGCACAAGCCGCCGGGTTCACCTCAGGCGATCCTGCAAGGGAGGTGGGTGCATGGCTCAGTACAGAACTCGCAGAGCGGCTGTAGACGGCGTCCTGCTGATCGACAAGCCGCCCGACCTCACCTCCCATGACGTGGTAGCGCGTATACGCCGGCAGGTGCGGCCGACCGTCCGTAAAGTGGGACACGCGGGTACGTTGGACCCGTTCGCCACCGGACTCCTGCTGGTGATGCTGGGCAAGGCCACCAAGATCGCCCGCTTCTTCGTCGACTTGCCCAAAGAATACGAGTGCGTGCTGCAGTTCGGTGTCACATCCGACACGGGCGACCTGACGGGAAGGCTGGCGGAGAGTGGGCGGCGTACCGACCTGTCGGCAGTGGAAGCGGTGCTGCCCCATTTCTTGGGGCGCATCGAGCAGCGCGTCCCGATGACCTCAGCGGTCAAGGTGGACGGAGAGCGGCTCTACAAGAAAGCGCATCGTGGCGAGACCGTAGAGACGCCCATCAAGGAAGTGGAGATCATGTCTCTCGACGTGCTCAGCTTCGATGAAGAAGCTCAGCAGATGCGTTCTCGCATAGCGTGCTCCAAGGGTACGTACGTGCGCCAGCTGGCGATCGATATCGGTGAGGCGGTCGGCGTCGGGGCCCACTTGTCGCAGCTGGCACGCACAGCCATAGGGGAGTTCCGTCTCGAGTCTGCGCAGAGCCTGGCGGACTTCGAGATGGCGGTGGAGGTCACAGGCGGCGTCCAGCACGGGGTGCCCGGGCTGCTCTCGCCGGGCGCGGCATTGGACTTCTTGCCGTCGCTGGAGATAGACGTAGGTCAGGTCGCAGCCGTGCGCAACGGCGTGCGTGTTCCCGGGTCCACGACCTCGGCCGTGTGCCTCAAACACAGGGGAGAGCTCATCGCCGTCTACGAACCAGCCGATGACGGGCGCAGCCTCCGTCCAGTCGTGGCCTTCTAGGGGAAAAGTGACCGCTAGTCCACAGAGCACAACGGTCTACCACGAGACGGCTGGGCTCGTCGCTGCACCGCGGGCAGTGGCCATCGGCAACTTCGACGGCGTCCACATGGGACACCGTGAGGTGATCCAGACCGCCGTCGAGGCTGCGTCGGCGCAGGGCATCCGCTCGTGCATCCTGACGTTCGACCGACATCCGCTGTCTGTCTTGGACCCAGTGCGGCAGCCCCGGCTTCTCACGGCTCCGGCCGAGAAGACGGAGTTGCTCGCCGGCCTGGGAGCTGACGAACTGGTCGTCCTGTCGTTCACAGAGGCAGTCGCCGCCCTCACTCCCGCGCAGTTCTGCCGCGTCGTGCTGGTGGAAGGGCTGCGCGCACGCCTGGTGGTGGTCGGCGCGAACTTCACCTTCGGAGCGGGAGGCCGCGGCGATGTACACACTCTCAGGCACCTGGGCGAGGACCTCGACGTCGCGGTCATAGCCGTCCCTCTGGTCACAGCGGACGGGCGCCCCATCAGCTCGACTCGCATCCGCAGGCTTCTGGCAAGTGGCGATCTGGCCGAGGTGCGCGCCATCCTGGGACGTCCGCCGTCCACACATGGTGTGGTCGTGGGCGGCTGGCAACGAGGGCGCATCCTAGGGGTACCCACAGCGAACCTCGATGTGGAGGCTGGCACCATCTTCCCTGGCCGTGGGGTCTACGCAGGTCGAGCCTCTGTGCGCGGCCAGTGGTACCGAAGCGCCATCAACGTCGGCCACAATCCCACCTTCCAGTCGCCCGCCGCCGAGGTCGCAGTGGTGCGCATCGAGGCACACCTCCTCGACTTCTCAGGAGACCTGTACGGTCAGCCCATCCGTGTGGACTTCCTGCAGAAGATACGCGACGAGGTACGGTTCGACCGTGTGGAGGATCTCATCGCGCAGATGCGCCGCGACATCGCCATGTGCCGCGGACTCGACGACCACGCGTTCCGTGAGGTGGGCTTGGTCTGACGGCGGGCGGTTTGTACTACGCGTGCCGTGTGGTACTGTTACGCCCGCCCGACCGGGCACTCGGTTCCAGGCCGCCGACCTGCTACTGGGTACCCGGACACCCGCTAAGGGAGGTGGTCCCCCTGGCACTCGCACCTGAAAAGAAACTCGAGATCATCAACAAGTACGCCAAGCACGACGGCGACACCGGGTCTCCAGAAGTACAGATCGCCCTGCTCACAGAGCGTATCGAGTCACTCACCGAGCACCTCAAGACGCACAAGAAAGATCATCACTCGCGGCGCGGCCTCCTCAAGATGGTCGGCCAGCGCCGTCGCTTGCTCAACTACCTGCAGGCCAGCGACATGACGCGGTACCGTACCATCGTCAAGCAGTTGCGGCTGCGCAAGTAGGTCTGTCGCGCGGCATGGCTGCTCGCAGTGGCTGTGCGCGCGACGCTGCCCACGAGCGTCTGACGGCATGGACCGTCAGGCCGAAGGGATTCGAAGGTAATGGAGAAGACAGTAGTACAGACTGAGATCGGCGGCCTGTCGATCTCGCTCGAGACGGGCCGCCTGGCCAAGCAGGCCAATGGTGCGGTCGTGGTGCGCTGCGGCGACACCATGGTCCTGGTGACCGCCACGGCCAGAGAAGAGGTCCGCGAGCAGCAGGACTTCTTCCCGCTCACGGTCGATGTCGAGGAGCGCATGTATGCCGCGGGCAAGATCCCCGGCGGTTTCTTCAAGCGCGAGGCCAGGCCCAGCGAGAAGGCGACGCTCACGGCGCGGCAGATAGACCGCCCCATCCGGCCGTTGTTCCCCAAGGGGTTCATGAACGAGACCCAGGTCGTCGCGACGGTGCTGTCCGTCGACATGACCCATGCCTATGACGTACTTGCCATGATAGGAGCCTCGGCGGCCCTCACCATCAGTGAGATCCCCTTCGAGGGCCCTCTGGGAGCCGTACGTGTCGGGCGGGTCGACGGCAAGTTCGTCGTGAATCCCAGCATGGAAGAGACGCAAGAGAGCGACTTCGAGCTGGTGGTGAGCGGCTCGCGTGACGCCATCGTCATGGTCGAGGCCGGAGCGGTAGAGGCTAGCGAGTCGGACATCCTGGCGGCCCTGCGCATCGCGCACGACGAGATCCAGAAGCTCGTGGACCTCCAGCTGGAGCTGCAACGTCTGGTGGGCAAGCCCAAGTGGCCGGTGACCCCCTGGGCTGTCGACGAGGGCGTGCTTGCGCAGGTGCGTGAGCGCTTCGGCGACGAGGTGGACCGGGTCACGCAAGTCCCCGAGAAGAAGGCGCGGCAGACCGCCATCGCCGAGCTGCGTGCGCGTGTGCTCCAGAGCCTCTGCGGAGACGACCCAGAGGCCGGGCTCGTGACACAGGTCGGCAGGGCGTTCGCCCAGGTCGAGAAAGAGGTCATCCGTCAGCGTATCGCCGTGGCCAAGTCACGGCCCGACGGCCGCGCTGTCGATGAGATACGCCCCATCACGTGTGAGGTGGGGGTCGCGCCGCGTACACACGGTAGCGCTCTGTTCACCCGGGGCGAGACGCAGGCCATGTCGTTGGCCACCTTGGGTGCCACGGGCGAGTTCCAGCGCATCGATGACATCAGCATCGAGGACCAGAAGCGCTACATGCACCACTACAACTTCCCGCCGTTCTCGGTGGGGGAGACCGGCTTCATGCGAGGCCCCAAGCGCCGCGACATCGGCCACGGCGCGCTCGCCGAGCGTGCCCTGCGGCCCATGATCCCCGGCGAGAACGACTTCCCCTACACGGTGCGCGTGGTGTCCGAGATCCTCGAGAGCAACGGATCGTCCTCCATGGCCAGCGTGTGTGCGTCCACACTCTCACTCATGGACGCTGGTGTGCCCATCAAGGCGCCGGTAGCGGGCGTAGCCATGGGCCTCATCAAAGAAGGCGAGCAGTACGTTGTGCTCACCGACATCGCCGGCGTGGAAGACCACCTCGGCGACATGGATTTCAAGGTAGCCGGGACAACAAACGGTATCACGGCGCTGCAGATGGACATCAAGATCAGCGGTGTCACCTTCGCCATCCTCGAAGAGGCTCTGGAGCAGGCTCGCCGGGGTCGCTTGTTCATTCTGGACAAGATGCTGGCCGTGTTGCCCGAGCCTAGAGCAGAGCTCTCCCAGTACGCGCCGCGCATCTTCACCATCCAGATCAACCCGGACCAGATAGGGCTGGTCATCGGCAAGGGTGGAGAGACTATCCGTGGCATGACCGACGAGTTCCAGGTCAGCATCGACATCGAGGACGACGGCACCATCTTCATCTGTGCGCCCGACCAGCAGTCCGCCGAGGCGGTCATCGACCGCATCACGGCAATGACCAAGGACATCGAGGTCGG
>CAYMTC010000046.1:1043-10010 GCA_964393265.1 uncultured Thermoleophilia bacterium | reverse complement strand
AGATAATGAGCGGTGACTGGAGTTCAGACGTGTGCTCTTCCGATCTACACGCCAACGAGGTGGCCCGAGCCGCGCTGCCAGAGCTGCGAGCACGTATCCGGCAGGCGCCCGACCCACTGGCCGCCGCGGTGCGCCTCACCATCGCCGCCAACGTCATAGACGCCGGCGCAAACGGCACCGACAGCGTCCGCCACGTGGAACAGGGGCTGCAGGCCGCCCAGCAGCGGCCGTTCCACGGCGACGTCGACGAGCTACGCGCGGCCGTCGCCGCAGCCCGCAGCATCCTCTTCCTCACCGACAACACGGGCGAGATCGTCTTCGACCGCCTCCTCGCAGAGCAGCTACCGCCAGGACGCACCACCTTCGCGGTGCGCGGCGCGCCAGTGCTCAACGACGCGACGCTGGCCGACGCTCGCTTCGCCGGGCTCCACGAGCTTGGCGAGGTCATCGACAATGGCTCGGACGCACCAGGCACCCTGCTTGAAGACTGCTCACCCCAGTTCCTCAGGGCGTTCCAGGACGCGGACCTCATCATCGCTAAGGGGCAAGGCAACTACGAGTCGCTCAGCGACGAGCCCTACGACATCTTCTTCCTGTTCACCGTCAAGTGTGACATCGCCGGACGCGACGTCGGCCTGCCGCGTGGCACACAGGCCCTGGTGCGCTCCTCGTACGCCCGCAGCATGCGGCTCAACGCCGGGTCGGCACGGGCCGGAGGCAAAGCGTGACCGAGCGTGACTTCCTGACAGACCTCACAGGTGAGCCCTGGACAGGCCTCACCTTCCTGGACGAGCGTCCGGGTGCCTGCGCCGACGTCACCCGCCTGTGCGCCGCGGTAGGACGCTCGTTCGCCGAGGACCTCACTCTGGATTGCGCCCAGCTTGCCTGCCTCGGCGCCCCGCGCAATCTTGGCCGCAACAAGGACGACGCTGGGCTGGCGCAGCGCATGGCCGAGCACACAGGCGTGCCGGTAGCCGGCGCGGCGCGCATCCTCGCCCAGACGCCGCGCTTCAGGACACCCGTGCACTTCATCCGTCTGGGTCGTCACGACGACCCAGACGTCCTCGTCGCGTATCTGCCGCCCGAGGCTGCCATGACTCTCCTGCGTCGCTGGCAGCTGGCCCATGGCTGCACGCTACAGACACGGCTCTCCTCGTTCATGTCGGTGTGCTCGTGCGTGGCGAGAGCGGGCACACAAGAGCAGCCGGCTTTCTCCTTTGGCTGTGGCGATGCGCGGGAACACGGCGGCCTGACCGACGGTCGGCTCGTCGTCGCGCTGCCAGCAGAGCTCGTGCGACGTCTGCGGGACTACCCGGCCCCCACCGATCGCCAGCCGGCCACTGGATATGTCGCCGACAACCATTCGGAGGTGCTTCCATGAGCCATGTGTTCGGCCCGGTCCCCTCGCGACGCCTCGGTCGATCCCTGGGCGTCGATCTGGTGCCCTACAAGACGTGCAGCTACGACTGCATCTACTGTCAGCTCGGCACGACGACAGACAAGACCGTCGAACGCCGCGAGTACGTGCCCCTCGACGCCGTCCTGCGCGACATCAAGAGCCGACTCAGCTCGCAGCCGGACTACATCACACTGAGCGGCTCAGGCGAGCCGACACTCTACTCGCGCCTCGGCGAGCTCATCGACGGTATCAAGACACTCACGGACATCCCCGTCGCAGTGCTCACCAACGGCTCGCTGTTCCAGGACCCCGAGGTGCGCCATCAGGTCGCCGGGGCAGACCTCGTGGTCCCGTCACTGGACGCCGGCTCTTCAGCCGTGTTCCAGGCAGTCAACCGGCCTCATCCCAGCATCACGTTCGACGCCATGGTCGACGGACTCATCAGCTTCCGTCACGAGACGAGCTGCGAGTGCTGGCTCGAGGTCTTCATACTCGGCGGTTACACCTCGGTGCCAGACGAGGCGCACCGCCTCGCCGACCTGGTGCGTCAGATCAAGCCGCACCGCGTCCAGCTCAACACGGTCACCAGGCCACCCGCCGACGATCTCGCCGTAGCGGTCGAGGCAGAGCGCCTGGAGGAGATCGCGACGTGGTTCGACCCCGTCGCCGAAGTCGTCGCCGACTACCGGGGCACCCACGACCTTCCTGAGTTCGGGGCTACCCGTGCCGAGGTCCTCTCGTTGATCCGCCGCCGACCCTGCTCTCTGGACGACATCGTGAACGGGCTCAGTTCGCACCGCAACGAGATCGTCAAGTACGTCGAGGAACTCACCAAGCAAGGTCTCATCATCCAGCGGCGAGTCGACAAGCGCCTGTACTACAGCGCCGCCGGCAGTCCCGACGAGACGGCCGCATCCTCGGCCGCGGACGACGAAGGTGCGGGCAGCGGGCCCGCGCGGCAGGGCGAGCCCCTGCCGTCTCGCGCTCGGTGAGCGACCGCCCGGCAGCCCTCGCAGCAGCCGCTTCGGGAGTCGCCGCGCGGCTGCGAGTGGCCGGCCAGTCACTGCTCGCCGCGCAGCCGCAGACCGCTAGGCTGCCACGACTTCCTGCGCAGCCGCAGACCGCTAGTCTGCCACGACTTCCTGTGCAGCCTCGGACCCCCGGCCCGTGCTGAACGGACCTCGCCGCTGACGCGCCGTTCAGGGTACCCTGTGCACATGGGGACGACGAAGCTCTTCGGCTCGGGTGGACTGACCAGGGCGCAGCACGACCACGCCGACGACCGCGCGGTGCAGCGCGTCGCGCTCGTCGGTATCGTCGTCAGCATCGCGCTCGTGGTCCTCAAGGCAGCGCTCGCGTACGCGTCCCGCAGCCTCGTCGTCACGGCCACAGCCATCGACTCGGCGGTCGATGTGGTGGGCGCCGTGGTGCTCTGGGTGGGCCTACGGCTCTCCACTCGCACCACGGCGCGGTTCCCGTACGGCCTCTACAAGATCGAGAACCTGCTGCAGGTCGTGGTGGCCGTCCTCATCTTCGTAGGCGCCTACGAGATCGCCGCCGAGGCTCTCAGCGACCGTGAGCAGCCCATGTCCATAGACGCGTGGGTGCTGGTGGGCCTCGTAGCAGCCGTGCTGCTCACGCTGGCGTACAGCCTCTACGCCATGCGCTGGGGCAAGCGGCTCTGGTCGCCGGCGCTCTTGGCAGACGGCCGTCACCGTCTGGTCGACGTCATGAGCGCCTCGCTTGCCCTCGTCGCCGTCGCCTCCACGTACCTGGGCCTCGATATCGACCGGTACGCAGCGCTGCCCATCCTGGCGATCGTCGTGTACTCCGGCTGGGAGCTGCTGCGCGACGGCATGAAGGTGCTCCTCGACGCGTCGGTCGACACCGACACGCTCACGAGCATCCGGGACATCTTGACCGCGGACCCTCTCGTCGCCTCCGTGCGCGCCCTGACCGCACGCAGCGCGGGGCGCTATGTCTTCCTCGAGGCCACACTCGTCCTGCGCACCCACGACCTGGAGAAAGCCCATGCCGCTACGGATCGGCTCGAGCACGAGCTGCAGACGGCCGTACCCGCGGTCGGACACATCACGCTGCACCCTGAGCCGCAGCCCAGGACAGACGTCTCGGTGGCGGTCCCGCTGGCGGACGGCGCAGACACCCTCGACACCGAGTTCGGTACGGCGCCGCACTTCGCCTTCGCGAGGATCCGGCTCGCTGACGGGGAGATCGTGGACCGCCACGTCCGTGACAATCCCCATCTGACCGTCGACAAGCAGAAAGGCCTGCTGGTGGCGGAGTGGCTCGTCGACGCGCGCGTCGATGTGGTGCTGACGGCTGCGCAGGTCAACAAGGGGCCCGCCTACGTCCTCGGCAACGCAGGTATCAGCATCCACTCCGCGCAAGCAGTCCCGCTCGATGAGGCATTGGCCCAGCTCGCTGAAGACCTGCGTCAGCGGCGAGAGGCGTCCGGCTCGGTGGGCTAGTCGGTGGCCGCTTCGCCCTGATCGCCGCGCGCGGCCGCGCGCCATGTCTGGAGCACGCGCGACTGGAAGGCGCGGCCGGCCTGATCGTCGGCGATACCCAGGTGTACCGTCTCCCTACGGCCGCGCCGCCCCAGCGGCCCACTCACTAGTAGCCCGCTGTCGGGCGCCATGGAGTAGACGGTCTCGGACCGATAGTCGCGGAGTCCGCAGTGAGCAAGCTCCACTCCCCCAACGACCGGTCGCCTGTCGTCACGGCTGCTCGCCCACACCAGCCAGTGCGTCGTCAGCAGCGCCCCACTGAGCAGGCGGCGCGGCTCCTTAGCCAGGACAGCCGCCAGCCCGCGCCGACCCACGAGCCGCGAGCGCGTCTCGCACGCGGCGAGAGGGCGACCCCCATGCCCGGGCGCCACACCGCGCGAGGCGAGCCATTGCGTGATCGCACCGGCTAAGTCAGACTCCATGTCATCGAGGTCACACTGCCGTGAGGCCCTCTGCCACGCGGTCACCGGCGCTCCCGTCTGCCGCTGGTCGGGCAAGACCGGCGATAGCGGCCCGCGCGCGTCCGACCCACCGTCATGCTGTCTCACCGGCTCCTCACACCGACTCGCCGCGCCACCCTGCTCAAGAGCAACGCAGTCCCATCCTCTTGAGAGGATACTATTGCACACAGCATGACGCGTCTGGGTCTCTCCAAATCCCGTATCATGGCCGGCCTGCAGTGCTCCAAGCGGCTCTGGCTCGAGGTGCACCGGCCAGAGCTCATCGAGTACGGGCCTGCTCAGGAGCGCATCTTCGCGCAGGGCCACGACGTAGGCCGGCTGGCCCGCGCCCTGCATCCGGGCGGCATCCTCGTCGGCGCCGACATGGAGGATGACGAGGCACCTCCGCAGACCGTTCCCGGTCGGCGTCGCGGCTCCCTCCGTGACGCCCAGCGTGAGACCCAAGCACTGCTCGCCGCGCACGACGACATCGTGCTCTACGAGGCCACCTTCTCGCACCAGGGGGTGCTGGTCCGCGCCGACGTGCTCGAGCGTCGCGACGGTCGCTGCGTGGTCACCGAGGTGAAGTCGTCCACCTCCGTCAAAGAGCAGCACGTCACCGACGCGGCTATCCAGGCGTGGGTCGTGACGTCCACGGGCTTGCCACTGCACGGCGTGGCACTCGCCACGGTGGACCGCGACTTCATCTACCCCGGACACGGTGACTACGACGGCCTTCTGTGCCACACCGACGTCACCCAGGCAGTGCAGCAGATCGTGCCCACCATACCCGGCATCGTCTACGACTGTCGTCAAGTGCTGGCCGGCGGCATGCCCCAGGTCCCGGTCGGCCGACACTGCCGCTCGCCGTACGAGTGCCCCTTCCTCCCGTTCTGCCGCGGCGAGCGAGCTGAGCCTGGCGAGCCGCCAGGACCAGTCACGTTCCACGTCGACCTCCTGCCTCGCGGCGGCAAGCTCGTCGAGGAGCTGCAGGCAGAGGGCTACACCGACCTCCGCGACGTCCCTGAAGAGCGCTTCACCAACTTCGACCACCTGCGCGTCTGGCGCGCCACCGTCAGCGGTGAGCCCCAAGTCACGCCAGCCCTGGCCGGTATCCTCCGTACCCTTCCGTACCCGCGCTTCTACTTGGACTTCGAGACCATCTCGTTCGCGGTGCCGCGGTGGCCGGGTACGCGTCCGTGGCAGCAGACCCCAGTCCAGTTCTCGCTCCACGTGGAGGACGCGGCCAAGCCCCCATCGACCCAAGCGAACGCGCCGCTGACCATGGGCGGGCAGTTGGAGCACTACGAGTTCCTCGACCTCAGTGGCGAGGATCCCACTCGTGCCTGTGCCGAGGCGCTGCTCGACATCCTCGAGGCACAACCCGGTCCCCTGCTCACCTATGGCAGCTTCGAGCAGCAGCGCCTCACCGAGATGGCCGCCGGCTGCCAGGACCTCGCGCCCCGCCTGCTCGCCGTGTGCGAGCGCATCGTCGATCTCTACCCCATCATCAAGACACACTACTACCACCCAGCCATGCGCGGGTCATGGTCCATCAAGGCAGTCGTGCCTACGGTGGTGCCAGAGCTGGACTACGGCAGTCTGCAGGGCGTCCACGAAGGCAGCGAGGCGCAGGCGGCGTTCGAGGAGGCTATCGCGCCGGCCACGTCTCCTCAGCGGCGCGAGGAGCTGCGCTCGCAGCTGCTGGCCTACTGCGAGCGCGACACTCTCGCCATGGTGCGCTTGGTGCAGGCGCTCCAGAGCGACACGATGCAGGCAGCCCCGTGAGCGGACGACATCACAAGCGCAGCCTGAACGCGACCGCACGTGCCATCCGCTGAGCGGCCCGCCGTGTCAGCAGCGGTCTCACGACGTCGTCGCATCCCCGGCTGAGGCGGCAAGGCGCTCCTGCGCTGCGTCAGCCTCCGGTTGGGCGACGAGACGAGGCACTCCTCGCCGCGAAGCGCCCCAGACGGAATGGCTCCGCAGGCACCGGTGGTGCTTCACCCAGCGCAAGCGCCGTGACCACGCGCCCGGTGCCCGGGCCCAGTGACAGCCCCAGCATGCAGTGCCCCGTGGCGACGATGAGGTTGTCGTGGAGCGGGCTGCGCCCGATGAACGGCAGACCGTCGGGAGAGAGCGGACGCGGGCCTCGCCAGATGAAGAACGGCGGCTGCTCGGCCACCGGCCCGAGGAACGCAGCCGCACCGCGGACGATGCCGCGCAGGCGGTTCGGCCGCACCGTCATATCGAAGCCGGACAGCTCGAGCGTCCCCGCCATTCGCAATGTCTCACCGAGAGGCGTCACGCACACCTGGCTCTCGGTGAGGTACAGCGGGAACTCCGGGAAGCCCGCCGGCCGGCGTACCCCCATGCTGTAGCCCTTCGCAGGCTGTACGGGCACGTCGATGCCCAAGCCGACCGTCACCAGCGATGACCATGCACCGGCGGCCACCACGACCTCGCCGGCGCGCAGCACGCCCCGGGTAGTCACCGCCTCCCGTACCCGACGCCCCTCCGAGCGGAGGTGCAGCACCTCCGTCTGTGTGAGGAAGCGGGCACCGTGCGACTCCGCCTGCGCTGCGACAGCCCGCACGAACTGCTGCGGGTCGATGTGGCCGTCCTCCAAGTCCAGGACGCCTCCGGCGATCTCGCCGCGGACCTGCGGCACGCGCGCAAGCACTTCGTCGGCGTCGAGGAGCTGGGAGCGGACGCCCACAGTCTGCGCCAGACGCTCGTCCGCGACCGCCGCCTCGTACGCGCCCTGGGTCGCGCAGAGCGTCAGCCAGCCGTTGCGGTGGAACATGGGCTCGCCCTCTCGCCCCGTCGCGAACTGGTCGAACTCCGTGGAGCCGGCTGTGTGCAGAGCACGGAGCGCCGGCATGCCCTGACGCACCCGTTCGTCGGAGCACGCGGAGCGGAACAGCCACAACCAGCGCACCAACTCAGCGTCGGGACGAGGACGCACCCAGAACGGGCTGCCACTGTCCAGCATCCACCGCAGTCCCCGACCCAGTACTCCGGGGGCAGCCAACGGAAAGACGTCGCTGGGCACTACCATGCCGGCGTTGCCGTAGGTGCTGCCGTAGCGGGAGCACACCTCGTCGCGCTCCACCACGGTGACCCGAGCTCCACGTCGTGCCAGGTGCAGAGCGCAGCACGCACCTATCACCCCGGCACCGATCACAAGGACGTCCGGCGCTGGCCGCCCTGCGATCATCCCCACCCCCTCTCGGGAGCTGCCCTCCGATTCATCGGTGTGCCGGCCATCCGAGCGCCAACTCGCGGTACGGCGTGCGGCACGGATTGCCGTCCGCCAGCCACAGACGCCGCTCTGGTAGGTCCATGACGAGCGAGAACACAGTGCCCTGCTGGTACACGGGGGCCAGCGATCTGTCGGGATGCGAGCACACTCCGAGCGGATGACCAGCGTGGTCCCGCAACGCCCGCTGGACGTCGCCGATCGACACGCCACGGTGAGCAGGGCCCAGTTGGGCCTGCAGACGCTGCAGACGGAACGGACTGTCGTACATGAGCTTGAGCCCCACGTCGCGGCCGTGGAAGGCAGGCGAGATGAAGTGGTTGGTGTGGAACAGCCGTCCGGCGTCGGGAAGGCCGACGGCCAGCGCCGCGTAGTCGCCGGGCCTCCCCTCGGCAGCGAACGCCAAACCGTCGGCGGAGCCTACGACGTAGCTCGCGGACGAGCTGCGTGGCCGAAGCTGTAGGCGGTGCAGCGCGTCGGCCGCTCCAGTAGCATCGAGCACCGCCCGCAGACTGACGTGGTAGGGCACGCCCGGCGCTCCACGGTCCTCGTCACAGACCAGGGCGTTGGTGACGACCCCCACGCCGTGCTCGTTCATGCCGGCCTTGGCCAGTAGGCCGGCCTCGACGACGGTCACGTACGCCGGTCCATCGTCCGGCGCCGAAGAGAGGACCACCACCGTCTCCCGCGCTGCCTCGAGCCAGTCCCAGTTCTGCGCCAGGAGCGTGTGCTTCTCGGCAGTGGCCTCCGGAAGCAGCGCCACTGCCGAACACCCGTCGCCCGGCAGTCGCTCGCCGGCCGCATCCGCGCGCGCTGCCGCGCCAAACATGACTTCCGTGCGCACGTTGAGCGCCAGGATGTCGGCGAAGGCCGCTCCCGCCCCTTCGGCGATGCCGCGCATCTCCTCCACGTAGCGCGGCTCGAAGTCCTTGAGCGCAGGCAGGAAGCTCTGAGCCTGCGTGCAGACGTGTTCCCAGTCCCATCCGGCGTACTCACGGAAGACGTCGCCGTACACCTGGATCGTGCGTTGCACGCGCGACCGCGCGGCCTCTCCGTACTGCCGGCCGCGCTCCCGCGGCCCGCCAGACGCAACGATGGTCGGGTACACCTCCGCGCCGGTTCCGCTGCTCATCGTGGCGGTCGCGCCGGCAGGCCGGCGTCCTCCGGTCGTGGCCTGCGGGCCGCAGCCTGCTTGGGCACAGCTCGTCTCGGCACCCGCTCGTCCGCGTACACAGCCACCTCCCGTGCAGTCGTCGCCCAGACGTCAGCGCACGCCATCACCTGCTGTAAGACCTCCGCCAGCATGCGGACACGCCCTGGCCTGCCTATGAACTGTGG
>CAYMTC010000046.1:0-1033 GCA_964393265.1 uncultured Thermoleophilia bacterium | reverse complement strand
GGTGAGCACTGTGAGCCCGCCCAGTCGACGGATACCCTCGAACTCGGCCGACCATATCTCGCGCACCTCCGAGGGCGTACGCACCGTCTTCTGCCAGCTCTCGCGCCCGTCGAACCAGAAGTGCGGAGCGTCATCGAGGCTCCAGTGCACCGGGAGTTCGACAAGGTCGTGACCAGGATGACGGTACGGTTCGATCTGGTCCATGAGGTTCGAGGAGTAGCGCACGCCGCGCTTGTCGAGGAGATTCAGCGTATGGGGACTGAGCTCCCAGCCCGGAGCACGGTAGCCCACGGGGTCGGCCCCGAGACCACGCAGGATGTCCAGAGAAGCATCCAGCTCGGCGGCCTCCTCAGTCCGCGACAGAGTGTCTGGCGAGCGGTGAGTAAGGCCATGGAGACCGATCTCGTGGCCGTCGGCGAGGATATCCTGCACGCGGCCGGGGTAGCGCTGCGCGACACGGCCCGGGACGAAGAAGGTCGCCGTAAGCCCGGTCGCGCGGAGCGCATCCAGCACCAACGGCAGCCCTACAGTGGCTCCAAAGGTCCCCTGGCTGAGGACGCCGGGGCGTTCTGTGTAGCCGGCGTCCTCCGCCAGCCACACCTCTTCGGCGTCGAAGTCGAACGTCGCCACGAAGGCACTGGACTTGCCCGCCGGCCAAAGCATGACCACCCCCTGCGCCGCGCCGCCCGGTCACCGGAGTCTAGCGCGCCTGTTCCCTGAGCGCACGGCCCGGCTCACCTCGGTCGCGACGGGAGGCTTGAGTACCGCGGCCCGGCCTCAGTCCAGCGCCCCGGCAGTCCGGCCATAGCCTTGTTGTCCGCCGCTCGTCATGGCCGTACCAGCGGTCGCTGGTCACGGGCTTGTAGGCGATCAGCGGCGGCCACTGACGGCCAGGTCAGAACTCTGCGAAGCGCTAGTTCGGTCATGGCCGTTCGAGCCGCCGCGGCCGGCCACTAACGGCCAGGTCAGAACTCGGCGGAGCGTCAGTTCGGTCATGGCCGTTCGAGATGCCAGAGGCAGCCGCTAACGGCCA
>CAYMTC010000045.1:0-10088 GCA_964393265.1 uncultured Thermoleophilia bacterium | reverse complement strand
GACGGCAGCTCGCAGCAGCTTCGATCCGGCAGCCGTCAGCTACGGCATCGGCATCCCCGAACACTGCCTGCCGCACATCTTCGACGAGGACTTCCGCGCCGACTCCGCCAAGAAGCAGCATCCCGATGGGGCAGGCTTGGGCCTCACCATCGCCCGTGCGATAGCCGACCTTCACGGCTTCCGCCTCACCGTCCACAGCGAGGAGGGAGTCGGCAGCACCTTCACGGTCACCATGCCGTCGGCGCTGCCGGCGTGATCCCACCGCACGAGCGCTTGGAGCGCGTGCGTTCATAGGCCAGCCAGCTGCTCCACGGCTGCCGCCGCGTACGAGGGCACGCGCTGCGCAAGGGGCTCTGACAGATCCGCACCCGCCTCCATGGCGAGCGGCTCGATGCCCATGATGGCCAGCGGGGGAATAGGGTAGCCCGCCTCCCGCGCCATCCCCAGCACCTTGAGTACGTCGCCCTCGTGCGTGCTGAAGCCGCTGAAGACCTTGGTGGTGGTGACCTGCTCGGGCGAGAAGATGCGGAAGTCGCCGGGTGCCACGCCCACGTGCGCCGCATCCACTACCACCATGGCCTCGGTGTCGTCGTCGAGGTAGGCGACCAAGCTGAGGGCGTCGGTGGACAGGTCGACCGCCTCGAACGCTTGGTCGAGCCCGTTCGTGAGAACGTACTCGATCACGCGCGGCCCCACGGCGTCGTCGCCGCCGAAGTAGTTGCCTACGCCGACCAGGTACCGCACGTGATCTCAGCGCACGAACTGTACGTCGAGGACGTGCGTGGAGCAGGAGATGCACGGATCGTAGGCTCGCACGAGCATGGAGAGAGCGAGCTCCATGTCGTCCTCGCTCCTATCAGCCGCCAGCAACTGCGGCACGAGCACGTCGAAGTCGTGCTGGATGTTGTTGTGGTTCTGATTGGTCGGGATGATGCAGTTGCCACCCTGACAGATGCCGTCGTCGTCGTACTCGTACTCGTGGAACAGGATGCCGCGCGGCACCTCGACCGACTGGATACCGCTGCCGTACCTTGTGGGCTGCACGAGCGGCTCGAGCATCACTCCGGCGTCGAGCAGCTCGTCGATGATGCGCAGAGAGTCGTAGACGTTGTGCACCACCTCGACGACCTGCGCCACCGTGTTCATGTATGGGTTGGTGCAGATGGGCTGCAGGCCAAGGGCCTCTGCGGCCTGCCTAGCTTGAGGTACCAGCATGTCGTAGTTGTTGTTGAACCGCGCCAGCGCGCCGGCGGCGTACGAGTCCATCTTGTGCCTGGTGTACTTGGCTGTGGACTGCGGCACCACGAACTCGTTGGTGACGCTCCTGTAGTCGGCGATCGGGTACCGCTGCTTGCTGCCGTCGGGCATGGTGGACTGGATCTGCCCGTCGTACAGAGCGTACTCGCGGTCGTTGGACAGAGCGATGTACTCGGTGGGCCGATCGAAGACGGGGATCTGCGGGGCGAGCGCCTGGATCGTCTCGACTGTCGCCTCCAGATCTGGGACAGCCGCCACGAGCTTGTCCTTAAGAGCGACGAGCTCCTTGTGCGTGGGGACCGATGCGACGCCACCCGGCACCATCGTGGTGGGATGGGTAGTGCGCCCGCCGATGAGAGAGCCCCATTCGTGACAGAGTCTCTTGAGGCGCAGGGCGCGCGCCACGACCTCGGGCATGGTCCCTACGAGCGGAAAGACCGAGGGTGCCCCTGCCAAGTCGGGCGCCGCCAGGATGTAGGCGTGCAGGATGTGGGAGTCGGCGTTCTCGGCATGCTTGAGCAGCTCGCGCAGCCGGCGGCTCTGCTCGCTGACCTGGATGCCGAGAGCGTCTTCTGTGGCCTTCACCGACGCCAGCGTGTGGCCGACGGCGCAGATGCCGCAGATGCGACTCGTGATGCGCGCCACCTCAGAGTAGTGGCGTCCGCGGATCATCGACTCGAAGAAGCGCGGCGCCTCCGGGACCTGCCACTCGCACTTCTCTATGCTGCCATCGGTCACGTTGACGACGATGTTGCCGTGACCTTCGACGCGCGTGAGGTGGTGGACGTCGATGTGGACGGTCGAGGTCATGAGTCCTCCAAAGCGGTGGCGGTGAACATGAGTCCCTTGTCCGCGGCTCTCTGGGGAGTGAACCCAGCGCGTTCCACCAGCACCTTCTGCAGCGCGGGGAGATTCGGGTCGTCGACGAACCCACGACAGGCCTCACAGGGGATGCCGGCGGCGGGGCAGGGCGCGCCGCAGCCTGCGCGGGCCACCATGCCCATGCAGTAGTCGCCCTCGTCGAAGCGGCACACCGTCTCGCGTCTCTTGCACTCGACGCAGACCGGGTAGTTGGGGATCACCGGCTGCTTGCCGTGCAGCAGGTGGAGCACGATCTGCAGCACCTCGTCCTTGTTGACCGGACACCCGTAGGCGTAGTAGTCGACCTTGATGGCGTGGTCTATGCCGTACGCCTTCTGTGAGTCCAAGTGCGGCAGGTCCGCGTCCCGGCCGTACACCACCTGCTTGTAGTCGCCCTGGTGGTTCTTGAGAGCGTTGATGCCGCCCGTACAGGCGCACTGGCCGTAGGCGATGACCGTCTTGGCGCGCCGCCGTATGTCCTCCAGGCGCGCCCTATCGGCCTCGCGAGTGAAGCTGCCCTCGACGAACGCGATGTCGATCGGCTCGGCCGTGGTCTCGGTCATCGCCTCGCGGAACTCCACGATCTCGACGTGCTTGAGGAGCTCGAGAAAGACGTCCGCTCCGTAGTTGGTCATCTCGATCTGACAGCCCTCGCAGCAGGCGAAGTCGAAGAACGCCACCTTGGGTCTGCTCGCCTGGGCAGCCGTACTCGCCTTGGGGGAGCCGCCTTGCTCAGCAGCCGTGCTCGTCTCCGCAGGCTCACTCATCTCAGAACGCCTCCTCGAGGTCCTGGACCTCGGCGAAGGAGAACACCGGGCCATCGACACAGACGTACTTGTCGTTGATCTGACAGTGACCGCACTTGCCGACGCCGCACTTCATGCGGCGTTCGAGGTCGACGAAGACGTTCTCACGAGGGATACCTATGAGGTCCAACTCGCGGATCACGAAGCGGTAGAAGATGGGCGGACCGCAGACCACTGCGCGGGTCTCGGGTGAGAGCTGGACCTTGGGGAACAGTGTGGTGATGACGCCGACGTTCCCTGTCCAGCTCTCGTCACCCATGTCCACCGTCTCGTGGTACTCGACCTCATCGATCCCGCGCCAGCACTCGAGGTCGTCCGTGAAGAGCTGGAAGCACGGTTCGCGCGAGCCGTAGAAGAGAACGAAGCGCTCGAACTCCTGGCGTTCGTCGAGGATGTACTGGATGAGACTCCGCGTGGGGCACAGGCCGATGCCGCCGGCGACGATGAGGACGTCGTGACCACGCAGCTTGCCGAGGTCGAAGCCATGCCCCAACGGACCCCGCACGTAGACGGAGTCGCCCTCCTGGAGCTCACAGATCGCATTCGAAACGCGCCCGACCGCGCGAACGACGACGTCGAAGCTCCCCTTACGAGTAGGCGAGCTCGCGAAGCCGATGGGGATCTCGCCGTAGCCGAAGAGTGAGAGTTCGAGGATCTGCCCGGGCTCGAACTCCATGGGCTGCCCATCGGCCATCTGTAAGGTGAGGTGCGTCTCGGTGGGCGTCGCCTGCACGCTCTGTACGACAGTGGCTTCGCGAGGAAGGAAGATGTTCTCGACCTCGGTCCAGTGACACTGATGACTCATCTGTCGCTCCTCAGGAGGCCATGATCGTGTCGATGACCCGGACGGGGTCGGCGATGTCGGCCGTGCAGGCCGCTGAGCAGCGGCCGCAGCCCACGCACGCGGGGCCACCCAGCTTCTCGTTCAGGTAGGTGGTCTTTCGCATGATGCGGTGACGAAACCGGGCCGCCCTGTCCGAACGGAAGTTCTCGCAGGCGCCCTCGCCGAGTGAGCACTTGGCGAAGTCCTCCGTGAGACAGCCGTCCCAGAACCGCGTGCGCTGCCCCGACTGGTCCACGTTCCACGTGTCCTGCATGTCGAAGCAGTAGCAGGTGGGACACACCGTGTTGCAGCTACCGCAGGAGAAGCAGTCGACGGCCAGGGCCTTCCACAGCTCCTCGTCACTGAACGCCGCTCGGACCCTGGTGGCGATCTCCTGTGTGCCGTACTCCAGACGCTCCGGGCACCGCTCCAGCGCCGCGGCATTGACCGCGGCCGCCTCCTGCACCTCCTGCGCAGTGGCCTGCCGGAAAACGCCGTACGTGAGCAGAGCTTCACCGCGTTCCGTCCGCGTTTGGTACACGTAGCCGCCGTCGATCGCGGTCAGGAAGGCATCGTGTCCTTGCGGCTGCACGTCGCGGCCCACCGAGGCGAAGAACGCCCGCTTGGAGACGTTCTGGATGTTCGAGGCGACGATCGTCGTGGTCTGGCGATGCGCCATGTAGTTGACGTCGTAGTTGCGCTCCGTGAAGAGCAGGTCGGTCTGGTCGATGGCCTTCACGTCGTAGAAGTGGACGCCGAAGAGGATCTTCTCGACCGGGTCAAGCGCCGGGGAGTAGTCGTCCCCCTTGAACCGGATCAAGTCCTGCGCCGGAGGAAAGAAGAGCTTCTTGGGCGGCAGGATGGTCACGTCGTAGTCCAGCCGCAACTCCTCCGGCGCCTCCAGACGGTCGAACACGAAGCGGGAACGTTTGGCCACCGGGCCGTAGACCGGCCACGCCTCCAGCATGGCGCCGACGAAGGCCGGGAAGTCGTCGCTCCTGATGAACGAATCAGTCATGAGGCCTCGCTAGGTCGATCACTGGCTCGTCTGGCGGCAAGCGGAGAAGGCGCCGCGGGATACAACGTGCGCGACAGGCTACCCGAGCATCAGCGTGCCGACAATGCCCGCGTCGTTGTGCGCGGCCTCGCCGTCTCGTCGTGCGTGGCCCCGCCGCGTCGTCGTGTGCGGCCTGGCCGTCCTAGCTGCCCGTGCCGTCGCGCCGATCGCCCAAACGGCCGAACGACAGGCGGAAGACCACGTAGTCCCAGGTGTTGCCCAGCAGATTGCCGACGCGGATCATCTGCAGGACGAGCTCGATAGAGCTGGCTCTCGCCTCGCCGTACGTGTCGATCAGCCGCTGTCGGGCCTCCGGGTCAGGGTCACCGTCTGTGTCGGCCCAGTGCTGTGCGTAGAGCAGCGCCACAGCCTGGTCCGACGGGCAGCTCTGGAGGTCACCCTGCGCCAGAGCCGTGACCTCCGCCTCTGTGAGGCCGGCGGTCAGCGCGGTACGTGCGTGGGCATAGGAGCAGTAGCGACAGCCGTTGACCTCGGTGACGGTGAGCATGAGCCGCTCACGGAACCCCGGGTCGATGGCCCGGCCCCTCATCACCGACCGTATCTCGTGGCGTCGCCGGCCTACTCGCCGCATGTCACGCACCACGTCCTTGAAGCACTTGTAGCGACGCCTGGAGAACTGCTTCACCTACGCTCCGTTTCCCTCTGCCTCGCGCAGAGCCCGATTGTCTGGTGACCGACGGTCAACACCTCGGCCCTCGTACGGCCGCAGCCTACGGCCCCGGGTGGTGACATCGCCACGGAACGGATAGCCTTGCTGCCGTCCGGCACCGCCCCCAGGAGACCACCATGCGGAGACTCCTCATCGTCTTCACCGTGATCGTCGTATCGGCCCTAGCTCTGGCCGCGTGCGGAGGCACGGACGACGGTGGTGACAGCCAGCCGCCGGACTCCTCGACGCCCGCTGCCGAGAGCCCAGCAGCACCCATATGGACCACCGTCACGACACTACGCTCTACCGATGCCCCCGACGACCTAGGTCTCATGGTCAGCCAGGAGTTCACCGCCAGCGGCGACGTCCAATTGGTACTGGACATGCCCGAGGGCGCGGAGACCGACGGCGTAGTCGTCGCCATCCTCCCCGCCGGGGAGCCTATCACCGTTCAGTCAGCCTCCACCGCCGAGACCGTCGCGCTCCCTGTCGGCGCACCCTCACAGGTCGTCAGCGGTCTCGACGGCACCTACGTCATCCTCGTCACGCCGTCCGCCACCGAGGCGTGGTCAGTCGACGTGCAGACACAGCAGTGACCAACGCCGCCTTCAAAGGCGCAGCGCACCCGTCCACCCCTCCAGGTAACGTCGCGCGGGAGGTCGCACCGTGACCCACGAAGACGCCGGGCACTACGGCGCTAAGCATCCCAGTGGCACCGCCCATAGCCCGCAGGTCGCCGATGCTCTCAAGGAAAAGGCGCACGACGGCCGCATCACCTGCGCCGCCGCGCATGAAGTGGCCACGAGCCTCGGTGTGACCCCCGCAGAAGTCGGCAAGACCAGCGACCTCCTCGAGTACCGGCTCATCGAGTGTCAGCTCGGGCTCTTCGGGTACTCGCCCCAACGGCGCATCGTCAAACCGGCCGAGGAGGTCTCCGACGAGCTGCGGGAACGCCTCGCTCGCGCCACGAGGCACGGCAAGATCAGCTGCGCCGCCTGCTGGCGGATCGCCGACGCACTTGGTCTCGAGAAGATCGCCGTCTCCGCTGCATGCGAGACCCTCACCATCAAGATCGTCCACTGCCAGTTGGGCGCCTTCTAGCGCCACAGACCAAGCCACGCGCCGCCAGGGTCGCGCGCTGACAGACCTCGCAGAGAGTCCTTGCGGCGCGCGCCGCGCCCGAGACAGGCGAGCGGCCCACCACGGGTTGACCTCCCCAGGCAAGTGAGTCGCCCAACACGGGCCGGCCTCCCGAGGCAGGTGAGGGCCCTCTTCGCTCACGACGACCGGACCTTCCCTCCTCGCTCAAGACGACTGGAGACGTGCCCGACTCGCCTGCGACTCTCACGCTCCCCGGTTGACGCCCCCCGGAGAGGTCTCTAGACTCGTGGTTAGTTAACGTTCGCTCACTATTGGAGGTCCGTGTGCCGGTGCGCACAAGACGCCAGAAGGAGATCATCGAGGAATCCCTCGCGCTCATCGCAGAGCGCGGCGTCGAGGGGCTCACCTACCGCAATCTGTCCGAGCGCTTCGGCATCACCGTCCCCGCGTTCTACCGTCACTTCGCCAGCAAGGCCGACATCCTGCAGGGCATGATCGAGTATCTCCAAGAGGTGAGCCTCGAAGTGTTCCAGAGCGCCCAGGCTCAGGGCAGCGACCCCTTGGACGCGGTCAGACTGGTGGTCACAGGCTACGCGCAGAGGTTCGCCGAGAACGGCGGCCTCGCCGCGGTGCTGTTCCCAGACGAGATCGGGGGAGGCGACACCCTGCTCCAGTGCCAGATCCTCGACCACATGCAGGAGAACCAGCGTCGCCTCACGGAGCTCCTCACCGACGGCGTGGCCGCCGGTCTGGTGCGTGGCGATCTCCCCGCGGAGCGACTGGCCTTCGTGCTCATGGGGTCGCTCCGTCTCGAGGTCACCAAGTGGCGCCTTGGCGGGCGCACGACAGACCTGCGCGACGCCGCCGCGGCCCTATGGGCGGACCTTGAGATCATCCTGCGGCCGACGGGGCCGCAGACCAAGCAGGACCAGTAGGAGGCGTCGTCACAGTGTCCGAGACACTCTCATCCGTCAACGTACTGACCTTTCTTCACGATCTCTTCACCGTCGTGTGGGTCGGCGGCATGATCGCCCTTGCTCTGGGAATGTTGCCGGCGTTGCGGCGCAGCGTCGGGATCGGCCCGCAGATGCAGGCCACGGTCAACGCGTTCCAAAGGCGCTACCGCTGGGTAGTACTCGTCTGCATCGTCGGTCTGGCCTGGACCGGGGTGTTCCTGTCAAGAAGATCCCCTGAGTTCCACGCGTGGTTCTCATGGGACGACACGTACTCCATGGTCCTATCACTCAAGCATGTCTTGGTCATCGTCATGGTGCTGATCGTGGCGCTCCGCCTCGTGCTGACGGGCCGCGAGAAGCCGCGCCAGGGCGCGAGTCCTAGTGGGGGTGCGGGTGCTCGACACGATGTGCCAGTCAACCGAGGCACAGGTCCTCGCGAGGGTGTGCCGGTCGGCGAAGGCGCAGACCGTAGTGAGGGCACGCCGGTCAGCGGAGGCGCAGCTGTTCCGGAGAGTGCGCTGGGCCGCGGCGGCTCCCCGTCACGCCCCAGCGCCGCGGCTCCGCAGCCCAGCAGGGCTGCCCGAGCAGCCATGGCGCTCCTCTTCGTGAACGCGGCGCTCGGCATCGTGGTCCTGTTCCTCAGCGCCGCCACTGCCACCCTGAGCGCCGGGTGACGAGCACCTGAGACCGCGACACACGACAGGGAGCGGCGCGACATAGAGCACGGCAACCGCGCGAGACACAGCACGGCAACGACTCAACGAACACAGCATGGCAACGACACGAGACACGGGACGACAACCACACGACGAAAGGAAGCGTATGTTCTGCTACCAGTGTCAGGAGACCGCCAAGAACGCCGGGTGTACCGTCAAGGGAGTCTGCGGCAAGCCAGAGGAGACCGCCGATCTGCAGGACCTGCTGATCTTCGTCCTCAAGGGGATGGCCGTCTATGCTGAGCAGCTCAAGGAGCTCGGCAAGCCTCAGCGAGCACACGACGACTTCGTCAACCAAGGCCTCTTCGCGACGATCACCAACGGCAACTGGGACGACGCTCGCTTCACCAGCATGATCAGCGACGGCCTGCGGCGTAAGGCGGAGCTGCGCGATGCCTTCCTGGCCGCCTACAAGGAGAAGAACGGTCAGGACTTCGCCGGCGAGCTACCGGACGCCGCCACCTGGTCCAGTGACGATGTGGCCCAGTACATGGCGAAGGCGCCATCGGTGGGCATCCTCGCCACAGAGAACGAGGACGTTCGCTCTCTGCGCGAGCTCTTGACGATCGGCATCAAGGGCGTCGCCGCCTACGCCGATCACGCTGCTGTACTGGGCTTCCGTGACCCGGCTATCGATGACTTCATCGTCGAGGCCCTTGCCTCCACCACGAAGGACCTCTCGGTCGATGAGATGGTGGCACTCGTCATGCGCGCCGGCGAGACCGCCGTCACTACCATGGCGCTCCTCGACAAGGCGAACACCTCCACCTACGGCAGCCCAGAGATCACCGAGGTCGACCTGGGTGTGCGGAGCAACCCAGGCATCCTCATCAGCGGGCACGACCTCAAGGACATGGAGGAACTGCTTGCCCAGACTGAGGGCACCGGCGTCGACGTCTACACGCACGGCGAGATGCTCCCGGCCAACTACTACCCGGCCTTCAAGAAGTACGACCACTTCGTGGGCAACTACGGCGGCTCCTGGTGGCACCAGAACACCGAGTTCGAGGCCTTCAACGGCCCCATCCTGCTGACTACCAACTGCCTGGTCCCCTTGAAGAAGGACAACACGTACCTCGACAGGCTCTACACGACGGGCGTGGTGGGCTATGCAGGCGCGACCCACATCCCGGAGCGCGCAGAGGGTGGCGCCAAGGACTTCTCGGCGCTTATAGAGCAGGCCAAGAGCTGCCCGCCGCCCACCGAGCTTGAGACGGGCACCATCGTCGGCGGCTTCGCCCACGATCAGGTCCTCGCCCTCGCCGACAAGGTGGTAGAGGCTGTCAAGTCCGGAGCCATCAAGCGGTTCGTCGTGATGGCGGGATGCGACGGCCGTCACAAGACCCGCAACTACTACACAGAAGTCGCAGAGCAGCTGCCGCCCGACACCGTCATCCTGACGGCGGGCTGCGCCAAGTATCGCTACAACAAGCTGGCCCTGGGCGATATCGGCGGCATCCCGCGGGTGCTGGACGCGGGCCAGTGCAACGACTCCTACTCACTGGCCGTGATCGCCCTGAAGCTCAAGGAGGCCTTTGGCCTGAGCGACATCAACGAGCTGCCCATCTCGTACGACATAGCGTGGTATGAGCAGAAGGCGGTCGCTGTGCTGCTCGCCCTGCTGCACCTGGGAGTGAAGGGCATCCGGCTTGGCCCCACCCTGCCGGCATTCCTGTCCCCGGCCGTGGCCAAGGTGCTCGTCGACAACTTCGACATCAAGCCCATCGGGACCGTCGAGGACGACGTCGCCGCCATGATGGCCGGCAACTAACATCCGGCTGCAGAGGGCACGGCTCGCCTGCTCGACTGGGAGTCCGACTCATCGACGCCGCCATCTCATT
>CAYMTC010000044.1:0-10264 GCA_964393265.1 uncultured Thermoleophilia bacterium | reverse complement strand
GGAGCGCGTGCTGTTGCCGCAGAGCGACCTTGCGCGCTCCTTGCTCGCAGACGGTC
This sequence comes from uncultured Thermoleophilia bacterium, assembly GCA_964393265.1. GTDB lineage: Bacteria > Actinomycetota > Thermoleophilia > UBA2241 > UBA2241 > UBA6103. Next base: position 10,208 of record CAYMTC010000044.1, on the reverse strand, counting down.
TAGCGCGGAGAGGGGCGCGTGTCACCACTCTTACCGCGTACCACACTGTCTTGGGGAGCGGCGGGGACGATGTTCCGCGCCTGTTGGCCGAGGGCCGCGTCGACGCGGTCGCGTGTACGAGCCCATCCACGGTGCGCGGCCTCGTCCAGCGCATCACTCTGGAGGGTGCACCGTTGGACGCTCTCCGAGGCATACCGGTCGTCTGCATAGGTCCCATCACAGAGGCGGCGGCGGTGACACTCGGACTCAGCACTGTCACCGCCCACGAGCACTCGCTCGACGGTCTCATGGCGGCTCTCTTAGCGCACTACTTGCCTCACCGTGGAGCGGACGACTCGCCCCACCACGCGACAGATCAGGGATGATGAACGATGGCTGATGACACGACTACCTCACCCGAGTATCAGGCCCCTGCGCTGCGGCAACGACCGCGTCGCCTGCGTCGGCATTCCAGCCTGCGACGCATGGTGCGTGAGACCAGCCTCGAGCCAGCCGACTTGATCTATCCGCTGTTCGTGCGTCACGGCAGCGACGACGTGCGTCCTATCCCGTCCATGCCGGGCCAGTACCAGCTGACCACTGACAAGCTGGCCGCCGAGGCGGAGCAGATACAGGACCTCGGCATCCCGGCGGTGATCCTCTTCGGCATTCCGGCGGTCAAGGACCGGTACGGCAGCGACAACTATGACCCCCAGGGGATCGTGCCGCAGGCCATCAGGGTCATCAAGGACGCCGCCAGCGACCTCATCGTCATCTCAGACATGTGCTTCTGTGAGTACACGGATCACGGTCACTGCGGCGTCGTCAACTTCCCGGACGAACCGCGACACTGCGCGGGACTGCATGATGGCTACGTGCTCAACGACCCGACGCTGGAACTGCTGGCACGCGCCTCAGTGGTCCACGCCGATGCAGGCGCTGACATGATCGCTCCATCCGGCATGATGGACGGTATGGTGGCTGCCATCCGGAGCGCTCTTGACGCGACCGACCACGGACATGTGGCGATCATGAGCTACGCTGCCAAGTACGCGAGCGGCTTCTACGGTCCATTCCGCGATGCGGCCGAGAGCCCACCGCAGTTCGGCGATCGCAGTGAGTACCAGATGGACCCCTGCAATGCCAGAGAAGCCATGAAGGAGGTGCGCATCGACGTCGAGGAGGGCGCAGACATCGTCATGGTCAAACCGGCGCTCCCGTACCTGGACGTCTTGAGCGCCGTACGTCGCACCCACGATCTGCCCGTCGCTGCGTACCAGGTGAGCGGCGAGTTCGCCATGCTCCACGCGGCGGCGGCCAACGGGTGGCTCGACCTACGACGCTGCGCCATGGAGAGCCTCTCCAGCATCAAGCGCGCCGGCGCTGACATGATCGTGACGTACTTCGCCAAAGACGTCGTCGGGTGGCTTGGCTGACGGTGGTGGAGCCTTTGCAGCCTCGCCTTCTCAGCGCGTGCCGCCGTCTTCCGACGGACCGCACGCCTCTCTGGCTCATGCGCCAGGCCGGCCGCTACCTGCCGGAATACCGTCGTCTGCGCGAGCGCCACGCCTTCCTCGAGATGGTCAGGTCGCCCGAGCTGGCGTGCGAGGTCACCCTGCAGCCGCTGCGGCGCTTCGACTTGGATGCGGCGATCATCTTCGCCGACATACTGCCGCCGCTCACGAGGTTGGGGTTCCACGTCGAGTTCGCCGATGGCCGCGGGCCGCGCATCAGCGACCCGGTGCGCGCTGCGCGCGACGTAGCGCGTCTGCCGGTGGTGGACGACGACGAGGCTTGGGCGTTCACGTTGCAGGCTATCCGACTCGTGCGTCGCGAGCTGCCTGCCCAGGTGGCTCTCATCGGGTTCAGCGGCGCGCCGTTCACTCTCGCCTGCTACGCCATCGAGGGTGCGGGCAGCCGCGACTTCGCGCTCGCCAGACGCTTCATGGTCCAGGAGCCCCAGGCGTGGAAGGCGTTGATGGGGTCGCTCGCCGCACTCGTGGGGCGTTACCTGCGTTCGCAGGTGGCGGCGGGGGCTCAGGTCGTGCAGCTGTTCGACACGTGGGCAGGCCTCCTCACTCCCGAGGAGTACCGACAGTACGCGTTGCCGTACAGCGCGCAAGCGCTCGCTGCTGTCGGCGAGGTCCCTGGCGGTGCAGTCTTGGGCGGGTCGCGAGGTGTGCCGCGCATCTCCTTCGCTGCGCAGTCCGCTGCCTTGCTCGAGTTGCTCCGTGAGACCGGTGCTGAGGTGGTGAGCGTGGGGCAGGACACGGACCTGGCTACGGCATGGGACCGCCTTGGTGAGGGCGTCGCCGTGCAGGGCAACCTGGACCCGCGGGCTCTGCTGGGGGATCAGGACACGCTCCACAGGGCAGCAGCCGCGGTCCTAGCTTCCGCGGCTGGGCGGCTCGGCTACATCTTCAACCTTGGCCATGGGGTCTTACCCCAAACGCCGCCGGAGAACGTGGAGCGGCTCGTTGAGATAGTCCACGCACATGACGGGCAGCAAGCGGATGACGGACGCCGCGCACATGACAAACGACAAGTGGATGACGGACGCCGCGCACACGGCGGGGAGCACGCGCGTGCAGGACGATGAAGCGAGAGCGGTCCTCTCGGTATGGGTGATATGACAGACCGGGCAGCATTCTCTGTGGCTGTGGTCGGCGCTGGTATCGCCGGCTTGGCGACCGCTCACAGCGTGCGCACACTGGCCCGCGCCGCCGGAGCGGACGTGCACTGCACGATCCTGGAGAGCGAGCCGCGCTGGGGCGGCAAACTTGTCACAGAGATCATCGACCACGAGGTGGGGCGCTTCGTCATCGATGGCGGCCCCGACTCCTTCCTCAACCAGCAGAAGCCTTGGGCCACCTCTCTGGCACTCGACCTAGGGCTCGACCACAGGCTTGTCGGCACGAACGACGCGGCGCGTAAGGTGTACATCCTCGACGGAGGGCGGCCTGTCCAGCTCCCGGAGGGCGTGTTCCTCCTGGTCCCGACCCGTTTCTGGCCCTTCGTCACCTCACGGCTCATCAGTCTGCCGGGGAAGCTGCGGATGGGCATGGATGTGGTCCTGCCCGCGCACCGCGGTGACGTCGACGAGACGTTGGCGGACTTCGTCCGCCGCCGTCTCGGGGGCGAGGCGCTGGACAAGATCGCCGAGCCCCTGCTCGCGGGCATCTACAATGCGGAGGCCGAGCGGCAGAGCATGCTGGCGACCTTTCCCCGCTTCCGCGACCTGGAGAAGGCGCACGGCAGCCTGATCCGTGGGATGATGTCGGCGCGCAGACGTCGTCCACGGAAGCAGGCCGCCGAGGAAGGGTGCGTATCGACGGCCTTGTTCGTGAGCTTCCGCGACGGCACCGCCGAGCTCACCGACGCGCTCGCACGCCGGCTGGAGGGAGACCTTCGGCTTGGCGCGCGAGTCGACGCGCTGGAACGAGGCGACCGTGACTACCGGCTCGCCGTCACCCATGTTGATGACACGGTGCCGGAGACGGCCGGCCGAGCTGTCGTCGCGGCGGACGCCGTCGTCCTGGCGACGCCCGCGTTCGAGACCGCTCGTCTTGTGGCGGCGCATGCCCCGAAAGCGGTGAGCGACCTCGCCTCGATCCGCTATGTCGACACGGGGGTGGCGTCGCTGGCGTTCGCCGCGAGGGACGTCCCGCATACCTTCGGCTTCGGGGTCCTCATGCCGCGGTCTCAGAGACGCCCCATCAACGCTGTCACCTTCTCGTCGACCAAGTTCGATGGTAGGGCTCCGGCTGGCCACGTGCTGCTGCGTGTGTTCTTTGGCGGTTCACGGAGTCCACGCTCCATGGCGCTGGACGACGAGGAGCTTCTGTCCGTCGTGCGTAGGGAGATCAAGGAGGCCTTGGGCATCACCGCGAAGCCGCTGTTCACGCGCATACACCGGTGGTGGCGAGCTAACCCGCAGTACGACGTGGGGCACCTCGATCGGGTGGCCCGTATCGAGGCCGCGCTGCCCCCCGGCCTCTTCGTCACAGGGAGCCCGTACCTTGGCGTTGGTATCCCGGACTGCGTGAAGCAGGCGGCCGATGTGGCCGAGCGCGTGCTCGCGTATGCGGCTGCCACGGACCGCGGCTCGACACGGGCGGGGGAAGCGGCATGAGCGCGCCAGGACTCAGATGTCACGTCGGGTGTGTCGGTGTCTCCCACAAGAGCGCGCCGGTCGAGCTACGAGAGCGTCTCGCCCTCGACCCGGCGGCGTCCTGCCGGCTCGCGGCCGCACTTGTCACGGGACCGGTCTCAGGGGCCTTAGCGGTGAGCACCTGCAACCGCACGGAGCTGTACGTGTCCACCTACGACCTCTGTGCCACGGAGCCGGCGGTCCACGATGCGCTCGCTCGCTTCTCCGGCGTGCAACGGCTTGAGGCGTACTCGTACGTGCACGTCGACCGGGCGGCGATCGCACACCTGTTCGGCGTTGCGGCCGGGCTCGACTCCATGGTAGTGGGCGAGACGGAGATCCTCGCCCAACTGCGGGGCAGCTTGGAGGTGGCCACGACGTGCCACACCAGCGGTCACGTCCTTGGCCCGCTGTTCCAGCGGGCGCTTGAGACCGGCAAGAGGGTGCATACCGAGACGCACGTGGGGCGACGTTCGGTGTCGGTGGGCTCCGTGGCGGTCGAACTGGCAGCCCGACGGCTTGACGGACTAGCGGGTCGCACGGTGCTCGTTCTGGGGGCGGGCGCCGGCGCCAGATCCGTCGCCGCCCGCCTGCCGGAACGAGGTGTCAGCCATCTCCTGGTCTGCAGTCGGACGGTGCAGGCCGCCGGCGCGCTCGCGGCCGAGTGCGACGGGCACGTCGTAAGCTGGGACGACCTGGACGAGCACCTGGAGCTGGCCGATGTGGTCATCTGCTCGACCGCCGCGCCTCACTGCGTGCTCACGCCGGGCATAGTGCAGCGTGTCATGGACCGGCGTCGTGGCCGCGAGCTGCTGGTGATCGACATGGCCGTGCCGCGGGATTGCGAGCCGGACGTAGGCGCCATCGCGGGCGTGACGCTGTTCGACATAGACGACCTGCGGGACATCGTGGTGCATAACCAAGACGAGCGTCAACGGCACGCGGTCCGGGCAGGGGCCATAGTGAGTGAGCAGGTCGACAAGGCGGAGGCTTGGCTCACCAGTCTTAGCGTGACGCCTGTCATCCGCGCCCTGCGCGACGACTTCCACCGCATCGGGATGGCGGAGTTGGACCGAACGCTCCGTCGGCTTGGGGACGCCGATGCCCGGACGGCAGACGAGGTGCGGCAGCTCAGCACGCGCCTGATCAACAAGCTCCTGCACTTGCCCTCTGTCAGACTCAAAGATGTGGCGAGGGACGAGAGCGCTGCCGAGAGCGTCGAGGTGGTCCGGTACCTCTTCGGCCTCGACGAGGACCAGCCGTGCGGGCCATCTAGGGACGACGCGTAGGGCAACGGCTCGCACCATCGCCGTTCCGCTTGGCGCGAGTATGCTGACCTTGAAGCGCGTCTCGTGCTCAGGGGGGGCAGCGATGGACTCACGGTCGGCATGGCGGAGACTCTGTCCATCTCGTCATCTCTCTGTCGGCGGGCAGCGCCGAGCAGGAGCTGTCCGTGCGGCGCTCGCATTCGCGGCCGCGCTGTCGCTGCTACTCGTCGGGTGCGGGTCGGGCGACGAGGACCTGGCCGGCCAGTGGACAGCCGTGGAGGGATACGGCGGGCTGATCATCGAGCGCAGCGACGATGAGTACACGGTCACACTCGTCGACGGGGGCGGCCACGAGAGCACCCCGCAGACGACGACCCTGCGCGACGGGCAGCTACGCTTCGATCTGCGCGCTGGCGAGCTGCCGCTCCCGCAGGGCCCGGACCTCATCGCCGTAGCAGCCAAGATCGTGGTGTCCGGCGATCCGGCCAGCGGGCGCATCGAACTGAGCATCACGACCTCCTCCGGCACGGGCGCGGTGGAGCTCATGCGCGCCGAGAAGATCCGACTGCAGGACGACTGATCGGTGCCAGAACGGGGCGGTGCGCGACCGTGCCCGGCCGCTCCCGACCATGCCCGACCGGGCACGACGGTGGCCGATCCTGCGTGACGGCGTGCGACCATGCTCGACCGGGTACGGCCGCGGCCGGCCGCGCCCGGCCCTGCCCGTCTCGCGATAGTCACCCATCACTTGTATGCTTGGCTTTCTGTACAAGCGTTGATGTCCCGTGTGTCGGCGGTGCTGCTGTTCCTGACGCAGAGCGCCGGTGTCGCACACACGGCACGGCTTGGAGGGTGGTGACGGTGCGCGACGACTTGTCAGTAGCAGAAGGTACGTCTTCCCTGGCCTACGAGCAGCAGGCGCTCATCTTCAAGGCGCTCGGTCATCCTAGCCGGCTGGCCATCGTGGCGGCGCTGGCCGACGGTGAGCGGGGGGTCACCAGCATCCGAGAGATCGTCGGGTCGGACCTCTCGACGATCTCCCGTCATCTCCAGCAGCTCAAGACGGCCGGTGTGCTGGTGAGCCGGCATGAGGGAAAGCAGGTTCTCTACCGTCTTCGCACTCCCTGCGCGGTCACGATGCTTCGGTGCCTGACCGCTCTCACGGAGCCAGTCTCCACGTGCTCACAGGAACGGAGGGGCCCACTGTGACGGCCACATCGGAGGCGCCGGACGCCCTGGGCACGGACACCGGCGCCAAGGTCTCGGCCTCGAAGGTGCAGGCCTCGGCGCGTGCGGAAACGGCCGGCAAGGCCTCTGCCCCGGGCTTCTGGAGACAGTACGGGCCAAGCATCGCGCTGCTGGCCATCGTGGGGGGAGTGGCCACTTGGGCTCTGGCAAGTGGGGCGCAGAGCGGCTCCGGCCTGCCCCAGGTGGGCCTGGTCCAGGGCGTCGCACTCGTGTCAGTAGGCCTAGTAGCTGGGCTCATGGGCGGCCTCATCGGCACCGGGGGCTGCAGCGTGATGCTGCCCAGCATCCACTTCTGGATGGGGTACGCTGCTCCTATCGCGGTGGGCACTACTCTCTTCGCCGTGGTCTTCACAGCTCTCTCGGGAGGCTACGCCCACCTCGTGCGACGCAACCTCGATGTGCGCGCTACTCTCTGGCTCGGCGGGTCTGGCATCGTGGGTGTGATCGTCGGATCCCTGCTGTTCACCAGGTTGGAGCGGCATGCCGCGGTGCTCGGGCTCATCCTGGGACTTGTGTTCATCTGGCCGGCGGCGCGCATGATCTGGGAGGGTCTGGGGCTGCCCGGGGGCCGGGTCGTCAAAGAAGGCACGGCCATGGCGCCTCACAGGCCGGGCTGGATGGTCTTCGGGTCATCTATCGGAGTGCTCACGGGCGTGGTGGGCCTGGGCGGTGGATACGCGTTGGTCCCGGGGCTTATCTACCTCTTCGGAGCTCCGGTGTACCTCACCATGGGTACCTCCCTGGCCATCATGATCCCGCTGGCCACAGTCGGCGCCGGCATCAAGCTGGCGGGCGGCTACGTGGCGATCGCGGCAGGGTCGCTGCTCGCAGCCGGGACGATCGTCGGCGCCCAGGTCGGCGCTGCCGTGATCAAGCGGTTCAAACCGACGACGCTGAAGTTCATCTTTGGGGCGTACTTCCTTTACGTCGCCGTGAAGTTCATCGCCGCGTACTTCGGCAGCACGATCTGGTAGCGGCGGCGCATGCCGTCATCGGACGCGGTCGGTCACCTCTCGGTGCCGCAGAACCGCATCGCGGCGACGGCCACCGAGGCAGCGTGATCGACCAAGTCGTCTACGGGGACGCTCTCGTCTACCGCATGCGCCGTCTCCATGCCGCCGGGTCCGAACGACACAGTGGGGATCCCAAAGCGACTGTAGGTCGCCGCATCGTGCCACGAGTCCAATCCTGCGATGTGCGGGGTCCTGCCCACTGCCGTCGCGGTTCCAAGGAGTGTCTGGACGATGAGAGAGTCCGCCGGGATCTCTGCCGGCACAGTGTCGCAGATGAGGTGGAACTCTGGCGGATGCTCGGCCAACCATGGATCACAGGAGCACGCACTGCGGATCCTGCTCATGACCTCGTGACCGACCGCTGCTCCTGAGCCGTCAGCGTCGACGTGGCCGGGGAGGTAGGTGACGTCGAGTGAGAGCGAGCATGACTCGGGGTAGGTGACCAACCACTCGCCGCCGCGGACTACCGTTGGTACCGCGTCTCCAGGTGCCAGCAGAGCGTGCTGGTGGTCTGGGCGTTGGCGCCAGTCGTCACGCATGCTCTGCAGAGCCTGGAGTACGATGCCGAGCTTCTCGATGGCGTTGACTGCTCCTCCCTGCGACCAGTGAGCGGGCGGCATCTCGGCGTGCCCTGCTCGCCCGTGGAGCGTCACGTTCGCCATCCACGTGCCTCTACATGCCGTCCAGACCTCGAAGCCCGTAGGCTCGGCACAGATACCACCATCGGCACTCACGCCGTGAGCGACCACTGCGTAGCCGCCCGCGCCAGAGGACTCCTCGTCGGTATTGGTGCAGAAGACCACGTCGCCAGCCAGAGAGATACCTTCGGCGTGGAGGCACTGCAACGCGACGAGCATGCTCGCGATGCCGCCCTTCATGTCCGCGCTGCCTCGGCCGTACAAGCGACCGTCACGAGTTTCGGCCTTGAACGGATCCGTCGTCCAACGCTCCACGCCACCCGGGGTGACGGCGTCGATATGGCCGTTGAGTAACAGAGTACGGCCACCTCCGGAACCCTCGATGCGAGCCAGCAGTTGGGGTCTGCCGCGGAAGTCGAGATCGTCAGGGACAAAGCGATTGCCTTTGCCGGTGGCTTGGGGCTCCCATAGGTCGACGTGGGCCCCGATCTGTCGAAGATGTTCGGCCAGAGACTGCTGGAGCCTTGTTTCATCGCGGGGTTCATCGCCCGGCTCGCGGGACGTGGTGTCGTAGGCGACGAGATCGCTGGCTACGTCGACCAGGTGGTCACGGCTCTGGCGGACACGGCGTACGACTCGTTCCTCCATTTCTGTCATGGTGAACGTGGCGACCACGTAGCCCTCCTAGGATGTCGAAGTCACGGCGTCACTCCGCGCTGGCCCAGCGCTTGAGCAATGACCCGTAGGTGTCTGGTCGGCGGTCCCGAAGGTAGTGGTTGAGGCTCCTCATCTGTGCGATGCGCTCCGGAGACAGATCCGCGAGCACGAGGCCTTCCTCGGCATCGGCTTCGGCGACCACACGGCCGAAGGGGTCGGCGACGAAGCTGGATCCCCAGAAGTGGAGGTCAGCTTCGGTGCCCGTCCGGTTCACCGCGGCCACGTAGAGCGCATTGGCGACCGCATGGCCGCACACGACCGCGCGCCAGGCTGCGCGGTAGTCATCGTCTAGGAGACTCGTGTAGCCGATGGCCGTCGGATACACGACCACTTCGGCACCTTTGAGGTAGGCGATGCGTGCCACTTCTGGGAACCACTGGTCCCAGCAGGTGGGAACGGCTATGCGACCGGCCGACGTGTGGAACACGGGATAGTCCGAATCGCCTGGCGCGAAGTAGAACTTCTCCTGGTAGTGAGGGTATTGGGGGATGTGCGTCTTGCGCGATCGTCCGAGGAGCCGTCCGTCGCGCTCGAAGACGAGCGCCGTGTTGAAGCCCAATCCGGTGTCAACGTACTCGAAGACGGAGCCGATGACGACCGCGTTCGACCGGGCGGCAAGCTTGCCGAGGTAGTCTGTGGTGGGCCCGGGGATGGGCTCGGCCAGAGCAAGGTTCGCGCGGTCCTCTTCTCGGCAGAAGTAGGGCGTGGCAAAGAGCTCGGGAAGGGCGATGATCCGGGCATCTCGTGCGCGGGCAGCCTCTGCGAAGCTCGCCGCCTTGTCAAAGTTCGCCTGACGGTCATCGCCCATCGCCATCTGGATGAGAGCGATACGGACAGGTTCGTCCATCAGGTTGCTCCCGCGCCTGCCCCGTCGCGGGTGAAGGTGACCTCTCCGCCCTTGATGGTCGACTCGACGACGAAGTCCTTGATGCGCTGCGTCTCCCTGAAGGGATCGCCATCTACCACCACGAGGTCGGCAAGTTTCCCGGCCTCGATGGTCCCCTTCTCCCGCTCGGCGAACTCCACCCAGGCTGCGTTGAGGGTGAACATCCGTATCGCCTCCTCTACCGGCACATGACGCGCGGGATGCGGATGGTTCGCCGCGGCGTGGATCCCGAGCAGCGGGTCTATGGGGGTCACTGGGCTGTCTGACCCTCCGGAGACGACGAGTCCGCGTTCGTAGAGGCGAGCGAAC
>CAYMTC010000043.1:6913-10601 GCA_964393265.1 uncultured Thermoleophilia bacterium | reverse complement strand
TGCGGGTAGTCCTTGATGCGCGCGGCCGCCTTGGGGATGCCGACCGTGGAGAGCAGCTCGATCGAGCGCGCGACGGCTTCGGCGTGGGAGAGACCGAGGTGGTTCTCGAGCCCCTCGGTCATGAGCCGCTCGATGGAGAGCACCGGGTTCAGGCTCGTGACCGGGTCCTGGAAGATCATCGCGATGTCGCGGCCGCGGATCTCGCGCACGTCGTTCTCGGGCATGGCGAGCAGATCACGGCCCTCGAACTCGATCGTCCCGGTGACGGTCGCGTTGGGCAGCATCCGCGTCAGCCCGAGGATCGCCGTGGCCGTGACGCTCTTGCCGCAGCCGGACTCGCCGACCAGGCCGACGAGCTCACCGCGGGCGACGTTGAAACCGATCCCGTCGACGGCGTGCACGACGCCCTCCTGGGAGGCGAAGTCGACCGAGAGGTCTCTCACGGAGAGGAGCTGAGCAGAACCGGCGTCCATCGAATTGGCATCTTATTCGTCCGGTCAACCGATTACGAGCCGGGCGCGACAACGCCTCATACAGCGTCCCGGCTCGTGGCGGCCGCGCCCCCGGGAAGGACCACGCCGGCGTCTCCCGTTCGCGCGGGGGCTACTCCACGGCGCGGTGTGCCGCCGCGGCGCGGCACGGAGTGGCTCAGCGGTAGTTGACGAACTGCAGCGGCTGCCCGTAGTCCTGCTCCCTGAGCAGCGCCATCACGGCCTGCAGGTCGTCCTTGCTCTTCGCGTACACGCGCAGGCTGTCGCCCTGGATGCTCACCTTGACCCGCTTGAACTCCTTGCGGATGAGCTTGTTGATGGCACGCGCCTTCTCGTCGTTGATGCCGGCGGCAAGCGCCACGTGCTGCCGTACCGTGCCGCCGAGCGCCGGCTCCACCTTGCCGTACTGCAGAGCCTTGAGCGGCACCTTGCGACGCACCAACTTCTCCTCGAGCACGTCGACCACGGACTTGAGCTTGCCCTCATCGTCGCTGACCAGCACGATGCCGCTCTCTTCGAGGGTGATCTTGCTGACGCTCCTCTTGAAGTCGAAGCGCGTGGCCAGTTCTTTCTGCGCCATCTGTATGGCGTTGCGCACCTCGTTCATGTCCACCTGACTGACGATGTCGAACGAGAGTTCTTTGGCCATGTCACAACCTCCCGTGCTCAGTCGTTGAGGCGCTGCACTTGGTCGGGGGACAGCCACATGGGCTCCTGGAGCCCACGGTACACCGGCGCGTCGTTGATGCCGCGAGCGTAGCAGCCGTCGAGCGGCACACCCATGCCCTGGAAATCGCGCACCATGCGCAGGAAGGGGAAGCAGCCGAACGATCCTACCCGGCGCACGCGCCGCACCTCGTCCATGTCGAGGCACGCCAGCGCCCAGGACTCGCCCTCAGCGAGCTCCTCGAGGATGCGTCCTTCGGGGTCGGCCACCGCTGAGTGTCCCATGCCGAGCGGCCCGGCCTGGTTGACGCAGACCACGTAGCACTGGTTCTCGACGGCGCGGACTTGGGTGAACGGCGTGAGGTTACGTACACCGCCGATCCAAGCGGGTTGCAGGGTGGGCTTGAGGATGACCTCGGCGCCGTTGAGCGCCAGGTTACGGGCGACCTCGGGCGCGTGACCGTCGCTGCAGATCATAAAGCCCACCGTCGCCACGCCCGGGATAGTGAAGACCGGGAAGTCGGCGCCGGGACGGGACGGCTCCAGCGGGTAGGGGATGAAGGTCTTGCGGTACTTGAGGACGATCTCGCCGTCGGGGGAGATGAGGAGGGCGCTGTTGTAGGGCGTGTCGCCCTCCTCCGCCTTCTCCAGCAGTGATCCCGGGCAGAGCCACTTGCCCAACTCGCGAGCCTTCTGGCAGAAGAGATCGGTGAGGGGACCAGGGATCGGCTCTGCCAGCGCGTTCCAGCTGGACGGGTCCACACCGTCCACGAGGAGCTCGGGCGCCACCAGCAGATCGACGGTGGGGCTGAGTATGCAGATCTGCTCCAGGGTCTCGGCGAGCCGCTCCCAGTTCTGGCGCTTGCGCGCGTCGAGGTCGGGTAGCGTGCTGAGTGAAGCGGTCTGCACGAGAGCTACGTTGAGGTACGTGGCCATGATCCCCCCTGGCTTGAGCCTGTCGGTGCAGGGCGCGTGCGGTCGTGCCGGTGCACCGCTCCGCTCGCCGTCGGTGTCAGGGTGCATGCTATAGGACGGACGCGCCGGGGTCGGCACCGACGGGCCCCAGCCGTCATCGCGAGCCTGGGTCCGCCCCGGCCCCCATCGCGGCTCGCCGACATCCGGGGCGGTGATAGGCTGGCCGACGTGGGACCATCCTCGCACCTTCCCGGACGACGCGGTGCCTTCGTGCTGCTCGTCCTCGTACTCGGCGGCGTGTGCACGATAGGGCCGTTCTCGACGGACCTCTACCTGCCCGCGCTGCCGTCGATGGCGCACGAGCTGCACGCGGGATCCGGCGTCCTGCAGCTCACGGTCACTGTGTTCCTGGCCGGACTGGGCCTGGGACAGCTCTTCGCGGGGCCGCTCAGCGATACGTTCGGCCGCCGGCGGCCGCTGCTTGTCGGGCTGGTCGTGTACACGCTGTCGTCATTGCTCTGCGCGCTGGCGCCCAGCGCCAGCACTCTCATCGCTGGGCGCGCCGTACAGGGGCTGTCCGGAGCAGCCGGCGTCGCCATCTCCATGGCGGTGGTGACCGACCATTTCCGTGACAGCGCGGCCGCCCGATTCCTCTCGCGGCTGGCGCTCATCAGTGGGTTGGCGCCGATCGTGGCTCCCATCATCGGCGCCCAGTTGCTACGGGTGACGTCCTGGAGGGGTGTCTACTACACGCTGGTCGGCATAGGGGCGGCGCTGGTGGTCGGCGTGGCGCTGGGGCTGCGCGAGAGCCTGCCCGCCGAGCGCCGCACGGCGCGCGGGCTGGCTGTGGCCGCGCGCACCATGGCGGCGCTCTCTCACGACACCCAGTTCATGGGCCTCACTGTGGCCAGCGCCCTGACGTACGCGGCGTTCTTCGCGTACCTGTCGGCTTCATCGTTCGTGCTGCAGGGTGTCTACGGCGTGACGCCGGCCACCTACAGCGCTCTGTTCGCGGTCAACGCTGTCGGCATGTTGGTCGGGGCACAGGCGAACGGGTCCCTGGTGGGTCGCTTCTCACCGCGCTCACTCTTGGGCGTCGGGCTGGTCCTACTTCTAGCCGCGACCGTCGCTCTCGTGGCGACCACGGTGGTGGGCGGCCTGGGCATCGTCCCCGTGGCCGCATCCTTCTTCGTGCTCGTAGCCGCCATGGGCGTGGTGACGCCCAACGTCACAGCGCTGGCTCTGTCGCTGCACGGCGAGGTCGCCGGAACCGCGTCCGCCTACTTCGGCACGCTGCGGCTGGCGCTGGGCGCGATGGCTACGCCGCTCGTGAGCGTGGGCGGCGAGGTGAGTGAGCTGTCCATGTCGCTGCTCATGGCCGGCGCTGCTGCGGGCGCCCTGGTGGTCTTCGTGTGGGTCGCCCGGAGGGGGCGCGAGCCGGCGTACGTGTCGGCTACAGCTGAGGCCGAGGGCGAGCTGCCCATAGCCTGACCACACCGGCAGTCGCGGCGTCAGGGCACGCGCCTATACTCGCGGCCTCCGGGCGGGCGCCGACAGTCGTGCCAGCCGGAACGGCGCGCACACTCGCGGCTTCCGGACCGGCGCCGACAGTCGCG
>CAYMTC010000043.1:0-6813 GCA_964393265.1 uncultured Thermoleophilia bacterium | reverse complement strand
GGACCGCGCCGACAGTTGCGCCATCCGCGAGAATGACGACCCAGAAGGTCCGGATGTAGTGTTGATGTCGCAGCTTGGCCCGGTGGCGGAAGCCGGGCCACACGGGATGGGGGGCGGTACGCACACACCACTCACACGTGCACCGCGCACACTGCGCTCCGGCGCCGATCGGCCGTCTATCGGCGCCTGAGTCAGCGTGAGCGCGACGTTTCTCGCTTGGGTGGGGGTGGCCTTCTTCGAGACCGCGATGTCTGGCGGCGTCGCGCTCCTGAACAAGCACCTCCTCACCTGCTTGGACCCTGTGGCCACCAACATGCTCGTGCGAGGAGTGTCCGTGGTCACGATCGTCACCGTCACAGCGCCGCTGACACTGCTAGGTGAATGGAGCCTCACGTACGACATGACGTGGGAAGCGGCGGGCTACATCACCATCCTGGCAGTCGTCGGATGGCTCATCGCACAGAACTTCTACTACTTCGCTCTGCGCTCCGGCCGCGTCAGCGTGGTGATCCCCGTGGTCAGCACCGACCTGCTGTTCACGGCGCTCTTCGCTGTCCTCTTCATAGGGGGTGGGCTCGGGCCGCTGACGGTCGTGGGCCTCTTCGTCGCTGTCGCGGGCGTCTCCGCCATAGCGAGGGCGGAGCGTCTAGACGCCGCCCAAGCGGCACACGCCCCATGCGCGGCCGAGGTGGCCGACGTGCCGGACGTGGTGGTCACCGACGGCTTGGGCAGCGAACCAGTGCCTCTGGCGCCGCCGCTGGAGACGCCGGTGGAGCCTCATGGGCTGACACGCTCGGTCCCCATCGTGGTCCTGCTGGCGCTGGCGAGCGCCGCGGGCTGGGGCTTGGCGCCCGTCCTCATCCAGCTGGCTCAGCGATCGGTGGGCGGGACCACCGTCACCATGATCGTGCAGGCGCAGGGCATGGGTCTTCTCATGATCATGGGCATCGCCATGGCGCGCCACGCGCCGCTCACGACACGCCGTCTAACGGCTGCCGAGCGGCGACGGGCGCGCCGCCTCGTCATCATCACCGGGATGATCGAGGGCTCCTGCGCCATCCTGTACTACCTGATCGTAGAACATCTCGGTCCGGTGCAGTCGGCGGTCATCGTGGCGACATCGCCCATCTTCGCCATACTGTGGAGCGCGCTGTTCCTGCGCGAGCGCCTCAGTCGACGCCTGGCCGTCGGCGTGGTCATCACGCTGGTGGGTGTCTTCCTGGCTACGGCCGAGCGACTGGGCTGACGTCTCGATGGGCAGACTGTGAAGCGGATTCCGAGAGATACCTGAGGAGAGGGAAATGTCTACAGTGTGGGTGATCATCGCCATCGTCGTGGGGCTTCTGGTCCTGGTGATCGTCCTGCCCCGCGTCATCATGGCGCTGCGGACGGCCAAGCTGAAGGGGAAGCCGGCCCCCAATGCGTATAAGCCGTCTGCCAAACGCATCAAGTCGGGTGCGCCGACCATCCTGTACTTCCACACCCCCACCTGCAGAGCATGCCTCACCCAGGACCCCATCATCCGCAAGGTGCAGCACCGGCACCCCGATGCGATCTTCAAGGTCAACGCCAAGACGCATCGTGACGTGGCGTCGGCCTACGGTGTCCTCGGCGTACCCTTCCTGGCGTTCATCGAGGGAGGGCGGGTCATCTCGGCCAAGGCCGGCGTGCAGCAGGAGTCGGCGATCATGGAGTTCCTGGCCAAGGACCGGCGTCGCCGGGGGTAGGGCGGTCTTTGGCGGGCTGCCGCTCTCGGTTAGACTCGCCGGACCATGGATGACCAGGGGTCGCAGAGAGGCTCGCATACCCAGCGGCAGCCCGTGTACCACAAGTACCGGGCGGCCGGGTCACCGGGTGCCACCAGACCGCCGGCCGCTTCCGTAGCGCGACGCTCGAGCGTAGCTGCGCGCCGGCGTAAGGGCCGGCTGCGACTCGCAGTGTTTGTCGCCTGTGTCGTGCTGGTCGCGGGCGGCGCTACGGCGTGGGCCGTGCTGCGCAGCGACGACGGGGGAGCCGGCGCAGGCGGCGCTGGGAGCGGCGCCGGCAGCGGCCAGAGCGGATCCGGCGGTCAAACGGCCTCGCCGGCCGCCGTCGCCGAGCAGTCCGTATCGCCATCGCCTACAGAAGCCCCTACTCCGGCCGACCCCATCGTCATTGAGGTCGGCTGGGTGGGGGACACCACGCCCGGCTCTCGCTACGGCACGCCTCCCGATTCAGGGCGAGCGCTGTTCGCCAACGTGCGCGCCCAGCTCAGTAAGCCGGACCTCATGATCGCCAACCTGGAGGGCACCTACTCCACCGCCACTTCGTCCAAGTGCGGGTCGAACACCACCAACTGCTTCGCGTTCCAGGCGCCGCCGGCGTACGCCAAAGCGCTCGCCTGGGCGGGCGTGGACATGGTCAACGTCGCCAACAACCACAGCTACGACTTCCTGGAGGCCGGCTTCCAGCAGACCATGCAGGCGCTGGACGCGGCCAAGATCGAGTACACGGGGGTGCCCGGTCATGTGCCTGTCGTAGATGTGGACGGTGTGCGCGTCGCCGCCCTGGGCTTCTCGCCGTACACGTACAACCCCAGCATCAACGACATCCCCACCGCCAAGAAGATGGTGGCGCAGGCAGCCAAGAAGGCGGACCTGGTGGTGGTGCTCATGCACGCCGGAGCCGAGGGCGCCGACCTCATCCACACACCTACCGGCACCGAGTATGCCTTTGGGGAGAACCGCGGCGACTCGCGCGCTTTCTCCCATGCCTGTATAGACGCCGGGGCGGATCTCGTGCTGGGCTCCGGGCCGCACGTGATCCGCGGCATCGAGCGGTACAAGGACCGGCTCATCGCCTACTCGCTGGGCAACTTCGGCGGCTGGGGCAACTTCGGCACAGGTGGCAACCTCAGCTTGTCCGGCTTGCTCAAGGTGCGTATAGACCAGACCGGACGCATCCGGGGCGGTCAGTGGGTCTCCATCTACTTGGACGACCCCGGTGTACCGCGGGTGGATACCTCCCACACGGCCGCCAGGCTGGTGCGGCAACTCTCGGCGGCCGACTTCTCCAAGACGTACACGCTCGACGCGCAGGGCCGGTTCAAGGGCGACTGACCCCGGTCTGCGCCCTGACGGCTCAGGTCTCGAGGTCGTCGAAGAGGTAGTGCTCCACGACGGGTCCGACGGCTTGCGCCAGCCTCTCTGGAGGATCTGAGGCGATGGGCTCCATGTGCAGCACATGGCGCGCGATCATGAGGCCGTAGACCAGGGAGCCGATGAGGACGGCGCGCCGCTCGGCGTCGGGCACACCGAGTGCCTCCACGGCGGGCAGGAGCGCTTTGCGGACCATGAGGTCGTGCACCGCCTCGCGGGCGTCACGCTCTGAGGCGGCGGAGCGCATGAGCGCGAGGATGATGAGACGGTTCTCGTCGGTCTCCCAGCTGCGCGTCGCGTAGTCGACGAGGCGCGCGCCTATGCCGTCAAGGCCGGCCTCCCGCAGCGCCTGCGCGAGGACGGCGCCGGTGTCGTAGGGGAGCGCGATGGCGGCGTCGAAGAGCTCGTGCTTGGTGCCGAAGAAGTAGTGCACCAGGGCGGAGTCGCAGCGCGCGCGGCGGGCGATGGCGGCGATGGTGGTCTCGCCGTACCCGTGAGCGGCGAACTCCTCGCGGGCGGCTCGCAGGATGACCGCCCGCGAGTCGCTGCCGGATGGACGGCGACCGGTGCGACGGCCAGGAGGGCGGGCCGGGGTGTCGTGGGAGTGGCTCATGGACGTAGTCTGGCTGAGCGCCGGCCGGCGGTCTAGCTATGCCTCGCCCGGCGCTCGGCCGCCGACGAGCACCCCTGGGACGGTCGCCGCGAACGCGAACAGGCTGGCCACGAGGAAGGGCCAGTGGAAGGCCGCGGCTGCGCCACTGCGAAGCGCACGGCGAACGTCGGTGACCGTGCGCTGGAACCAAGGCGCCTGCGCGACCTGTTCCGGCACCTCGGCGGCTACCTCGGCTTGTGAGGGCATGCGCGCTCTGCCGTCGCCCGCGTTCAGCTCGATCTCCTGACGAAGCGCGTCGAGGCGGGCACTCAGCATGACCTTGCCCAGCGCCGGCACCTCCGGGTCGGCGAGCGCCTTCTGGCGGGCGCCGGCCACGGCGCTTGAGAGCTCACTCTGCAGGGAGCCGGTGAGCACCGCGGTGAGTACGGCCACGCCGAGGACGAGACCCATCTGACGAGCCCAGTTGACGGCGGCCGAGCTCTGCACGTGCGTCTGCGTGCCGCCGTGACGCATGGCTGATGTGGCCAGCGATGGGAGCGACAGGCCGATGCCGAAGCCGAGGATGACGGCGCGCCACGCCACGTCACCCCAGGTACTGGCGTCGGAGAGCTGTGTCATGAGGAGCAGCCCCACCCCGAAACACAGCGCGCCGGCTAGAGCGGTGATCCAGGGCGAGACCCTGTCCACAAGCCGTCCACTCAAGGGGGCGAGCACAGCGCCGGTGGCCGGCAGAGGGGTGACGGCGATGGCGGCCTTGACCTCCGAGTAGCCGAGCACGCTGACCATGTAGATGACGAGCAGTAGCACGGCGCCCATGAGTGCTCCGCTGAGGAGCACGGCCGCCAGCATGGCCGACGAGAACTGGCGCGAGCGGAAGGTGCGGAGGTCCAGCAGTGGGTCGCGCACGCGAAGCTCCAGCGCGACCCAGGCCACCAGGAGCACAGCGGCAGCCACATAGAGGCCGACGACAGCCGCAGACGACCAGCCCCAGTCGTTGCCCTGGATGGTCGCCAGCGTGAGGCAGAAGAACCCCGCCCCCGAGAGAACGATGCCGGGGATGTCGAAAGAGAGCCGCCGGCCTGTACCTGCCAGCGCCGGCACGAAGCGATAGGTGAGGACGACCGCCAGAAGCCCTATGGGGAGGTTGATGTAGAAGACCCACTCCCAGGCGGCGTACTCGGCGAGCACGCCGCCTATGGACGGCCCGAGGGCGGCTGCCACCACACCGATGCCGGCCCACATGCCGATCGCCGCACCGTGGCGCTGCGGCGGGAAGACGGCTAGCAGGATGGAGAGCGAGACCGGCAGCATGGCGGCCGCCCCGACGCCCTGAAGGACGCGGAAAGCGATGAGCCAGCTGATGGTGGGCGCCAGCGCGCAGGCAAGGGAGAACAGGGTGAAGACCACCAGACCGACGACAAAGACGCGTCGCTGCCCGTAGCGCTGAGCGACGCGCCCCATGACCAGGAACAGCACTGCCAGGGAGAGGTTGTACCCGTTGATGACCCAGGAGACGGTGGTGACGCCCGTCTGCAGGTCGTCCATGATCGACGGCACGACGATGTTGACGATGGTCGTGTCGAGGAGGGCCATGAAGAGCCCGGTCGCCACGGCCAGCAGGGTGAGTCGCGGCTTGTGCCTGAGCTGGGCGGGCCCGGCGTTCGCAGCGGGCCGGGCGTCGGCGACAGGCGCTAGTGCGACACCGTCACGGTCGGCTACTGCTGCGCGCCTGTCACGGGCGGCGGGCGCCGATGCGGCACCGTGACCCGGAGGGACTGCGTGGACGTCGGACATCACTCGTCTCCCTGAAGCGGG
Organism: uncultured Thermoleophilia bacterium; assembly: GCA_964393265.1. Lineage (GTDB taxonomy): Bacteria > Actinomycetota > Thermoleophilia > UBA2241 > UBA2241 > UBA6103. The sequence continues at coordinate 1,248 of CAYMTC010000043.1, read as the reverse complement.
AATTCATTGACACATGAAATCATTGCTCAGTGAACTCCTGGTGTCAAGTAGTGCTGCATGCCTCGGCTCCTCACCGCGTCGCGGCGTCGCCACGCTGTCTCGTCGCCACATCGCCGATCAGTCAGCGCACGCGCCATGCGCGAGACAGCTTCGTCGCATCCGCGGACGCTCAGCGCACGTGCCATGCGCGAGGCCGCGGCGATGTTCTTCGTTTCAACTGTGTCGCAGCGGGAAGGAAAACCCGACAGTACGACTGTGAGCTGGCGACCCGGCGTGCGAGCGAGAGACCACCATGCGCACGGGAGGCTGGCGCCTCGGTACGAGCGCACGGCCGTGCGTGGAGCTACCGGGTAAGGAGACACCGTGGACAACAGCTTCTGGAGCGCACTGGTCACGAGCTCCGCGGCGGCGGCCGTGACCATCGTCGGGATCCTCACTATCCGGCGCTTCAACGAGTGGGGCCGGCGCAACACCGCCTACTTCATCTGCTTTGCCGCCGGCGTCCTGATCTCGGCGTCTTTCCTGCACATGATCCCTAAGGCTCTGTCCATGAACAGCCACGCCCCTCTCTACATCCTCGGGGGCTTCTTCGGGCTGCACCTGCTGAACCGCCTGCTGACCGCGTTCGTCTGCGACAAGGACTGCAACGGGACTGACTACACCCTGGGCGTCGTACCGACGCTAGGCATCGGATTCCACTCGCTGATCGATGGGTTCGTGTACTCCACGGCGTTCACCGTGAGCGTGTTCACCGGCTTCATAGCTACGGCCGGGATGGTGTTGCACGAGTTTCCGGAGGGCATGATCACCTACCTTCTTCTGCTGCGCAGCGGGTTCAGTCAGCGTGTGTCGGTGCTGCTGGCGGTGGTGGCAGCGGGGTTGACCACGCCGGTGGGCATGCTGGTGTCCTATCCGTTCATCAGCAAGATCAGCGACAGCAGCCTAGGGGCGTTGTTGGCGCTGTCTGCAGGGGCGCTGGTGTACGTGGGGGCGACGCACCTGCTGCCGCGAGCCGTGCAGGAGCGTCGCCGCTTCAGCTTGATGGCGCTGTTGGGCGGCGTCGTAGTGGCGGCGGTCATCGTGCTCTCCAAGGCGTGACCGCAGCCCGGCGCGTCCCGCAGGCCGGGGCGTACTGCGGAGTGGGCCCCCGTGCGTCACGCAGCGCGCCGCGCCGTGCGTGGCACAGCACCCCGCGCCGTGCGTGGCACAGCACCCCGCGCCGAGTGACGCGCAGCCTGACGCGGGCGT
>CAYMTC010000042.1:1948-10846 GCA_964393265.1 uncultured Thermoleophilia bacterium | reverse complement strand
GCCGCGGTAGCCGCCGCCAGTCGCTTCGCTCTGTCCGTCGTGGCCGACGTGTCGGCTACCGGCCAGTTGCGCTTTCGTCCCGGCGGAGCGGCGCTGCTGCACCCTCACTGCCACGAGCGCGCACTGTTCACGACCGCGGAGTCCGAGCGCGCGCTGGGCATGGTGAGCGGACTCGATCTCACCGTTCTGGATGAGGGCTGCTGCGGCATGTCAGGGATCTTCGGCTACCAGGCAGAGCACTACGACTTGAGTGTCGCCATCGCCGAGAAGGGGCTGCTGCCGGCTGTCCGCGCGGCGGGTCCGGAGGTGGCGGTGCTGGCCACGGGCACATCGTGCCGCACGCAGATCCGCGACCTCTCGCCGCATACGGCGCAGCACCCGTTGGTCTTTCTCGCCGGCCGTGTGCTGCGCGACGTGGCCGCCGATGGTGTCGTGCCTGATGGCGCCTGACCGGCGGCGGACGGTCCCGTCTCTCGTTCACGCGGCCGCGGATGCCCGCGCGCCTGTCGAGCCTTGAGCGGCGGACACCCCACCTCTCGTTCGCGCGCCATGGGGGACGGCCCCGCGCGTGACAAGCGCTGCGCGCGCGGGCCGCCGCCCTTGAGCCTCGGCAAGCGGCCGTCTACACTAGGGTCATGAGTCCTACTCGCGAGGCAGCAGAGGCGGCCCAGCCCGACGGGGCAGCCAAGCCGAAGAAGCGCGTCGCCCAGCGGACAAGCCGCCGCCCACCGACCTTCCGCGTAGACCCCGAGCTCTGCAAGTCCTGCGGCATCTGCATCAGGCTGTGTCCCCAGCAGGTCTTCGAGGCCGACGAGGCTGGCATGCCCATCGCGGTCCGTCCGGACGCGTGCACGCGCTGCCGGTTCTGCGAGCAGCACTGCCCCGAGTTCGCTCTGGAGGTGCTTCCGCCGATCAGCGCTCCCACGGCGAGCACCGGGGCCACGCAGGAGGCTGTGGCCAAGGACGTCACCACCGGCGTCCAGGCCGGCGGCGTGCGCCCAGCCCAGGCCGGTACGCCCGCCGCAGCCGATGAGCTGCCCGAGCACGAGGACGACTGATGCCGCAGCCGCGTCGCATGGTGCAGGGCAACGAGGCGGTGGCGGAAGGGGCCCTGGCTGCGGGATGCCGCTTCTACGCCGGCTATCCCATCACGCCGTCCACCGAGATCGCCGAGTCACTGGCCCGTCTCATGCCCAAGGTCGGGGGCACCTTCGTGCAGATGGAGGACGAGATCGCCTCGATAGCCGCGGTGGTGGGCGCCTCTCTTGCCGGCAAGAAGGCGCTCACCGCTACGTCAGGCCCCGGCTTCTCGCTCATGCAAGAGATGCTGGGCTTCGCGACGATGGCGCAGATACCGTGCGTCATCATCGACGTCATGCGCGGCGGACCGTCCACGGGATTGCCCACAGAGCCGGCTCAAGGGGACGTCATGCAGGCGCGGTGGGGGACGCACGGCGAGCACTCCATCATCGCGCTCGTGCCGAGCTCGGTCATGGAGTGCTTCACGCTCACCGTCGACGCCTTCAATCTGTCCGAGCAGTTCCGCACGCCGGTCATCGTCCTCTCGGACGCCATGGTGGGACACATGCGCGAGGCCGTAGCGCTGCCGGAGCCGGACGAGCTGCGCATAGCCGAGCGGGGCGAGCCAGACGTGGACCCCGAGGACTACGACACCGTGCAGTCCACCATAGACAACATCCTCCCACGGCCGGCGCTCGGATCACCGTTCAAGGTCCACGTGACGGGGTTGGTGTACAACCCCATGAGCGGGTCGCCGGCCACCGGCAGCCCCCGCGTGGCCGGCGACTTGGGCTTCTACCTGCGCGAGAAGATCTACCATCACCGCGATGCCATCATGCGCGTCGAGGACTTCATGATGCACGACGCGGATGTGGCCATCTTCGCCTACGGCTCGGTAGCTCGGTCGGCGCGCGCCGTCGTGCGGTGGGCGCGTGCCGAGGGTCTCCGTGTCGGCATGGTCCGCCCCATCACTCTCTGGCCGTTCCCCATCACCGCGGTAGACCACATGGCGGAACAGGTGCGCACGGTCATAGTGCCCGAGATGAACCTCAAGCAGATGAGCTGGGAGGTGCAGGCCGCCGTCGCTGGCCGTGCCAAGGTGGTGGACTACGGGCGTGTCGACGGCAAGCTGATCACGCCCGACGAGATCCGCGAGCTGGTCAAGAAGGAGTTCTACTATCACCGCTTTAGTTGACGAACCGCTCATGGAGCGTCCGCCCGAGGACTTCAAGCTGCCCCGGGTCAAGGCACACACCACCGCCGAGCTGCGCAGGCACCTCCGTGGCGGTCGCACGCTCTGGTGCGCCGGTTGCACTAACGGCATCGTCACGCGGGCCATGCTCGATGCGTTCCTCTCGCTGGAGCTCGACCCTGACAAGATCGTGGTGGTGGCCGGCATCGGCTGTGCAGGGCGTATCACGAGCTACCTGGACTACTCCACCGTGCACACCGCGCACGGACGGGCGCTGGCCGTGGCTACTGGCGCGAAGCTCGCCGACCCCGAGCTGGAGATCGTCGTCGCCATGGGCGACGGCGACTGCGCGGCCATCGGCGGCAACCACCTCATCCATGCGGCGCGGCGCAACATCGACCTCACGGCTATCGTGTTCAACAACGCCATCTACGGCATGACCGGAGGGCAGGCCGGTCCTACGACGCCCGAGGGCGACGTGTCCAAGACCAGTCCTTTCGGCAACCCAGAGCCGGCCTTCGACATCTGCGAGCTGGCCTGGGCGGCTGGAGCCACCTACGTCGCCCGAGCCACCGCCTACGACTACCTCAAACTGGTGCGTCTCATCGCCGGAGGCATCGCCCATCGCGGGTTCTCGCTGGTAGAGGCGATCTCGGATTGCCCCACGTACTACGGTCGCATGAACCTGGGGGTGGACGCGGTCGACATGCTCGCGGCGCAGAAGGAACACACCGTCGAGATCGAGCACTACGACCTCGAGAGGGACGGCATCGTGGGAGGTCGCTACCCGGTGGGAGTGCTCCACCACGTGGAGCGGCCGCGGTTCGTGGACGTGTACGACGACCTGCGCAAGAGAGCCGGCTACAAGGGGGCGCAGTGATGGTGCGGCGGCGCGGCGCGGCCGTGGTCGCGGAAGCCGCGCCGCGGCTCGAGTTCCGTCTCTCCGGCAGTGGCGGACAGGGGTTGCTGGTCGCGGCGGTGCTACTTTCCGACGCGGCCGCCACGGCGGGCAAAGAGGTGGTCCAGACGCAAAGCTACGGTCCCGAGGCGCGGGGTGGCGCGTCGCGCGCCGAGGTCATCGTCAGCGACTGGGAGATCGACTTCCCCGAGGTCGGGCAGGCGGACGTCACGCTGTGCCTCAGCCAGGCCGCTTGCGACACGTTCGGCGGGCAGACCAAGCCCGGCGGGCTCATCGTCTACGAGAGCGACCTGGTGCAGCCGCCAGATCTCGCGGGAGTGCGCCTGGTAGGTCTGCCGTTCACAGCGATAGCGAAGCAGATCGCGGGCACGCCGATGGCCGCCAACGTGGTCGCTCTCGGCGCTCTCGCCCGGCTCACGCGCGCCGTCTCGCGCGAGGCGCTGGAGGAAAGCCTTCGTCAGAGGCTGCCCAAGCGCCACGTGGAGCCCAATCTGCGCGCCATGGACGCTGGCTGGGAGGCGGCCGCCCCGCCGTCCGCCGACTGAGCCTACCGGTCTGTGAACGTCCTCATCATCGTCCTCGGCATCCTCGGCATCGGCGTCGCGCTGGCCGCGCTGGTCGAGGCCTGCATCGACGCCGGCCGCAAACGCCAAGTGCTCGATATCATCCTCCTCGTGGCGCTAGCGGGCATCACCGTCGTCGTGCTGATCACTTACGGCGACGTGCTCATGCAGTGACGTCGCCACCGTCCGCGCTGTGCTGCACGCCGGGCGCTTTCTGAAGCCTCGCGCTGTGCTGCACACCGGGCGCTTTCTAAAGGCTCCCGCTGTCCTGCCGATAGAACTTGCGGAGAGTGCTCAGGCGAGTGGAGCGAGGGGCCGGCGGCGGCCATGGGTGCCGTAGCGTCTGCCCAAGGAGGGTGACAGGGCGTGGCGCAGCGCATCCTGGTCGTGGACGACGAGCCCGACATCAGACGGCTGCTCCAAGAGACACTCATGGCGGCGGGCTACGATGTGGCCGGCGCCGCCAATGGCCGCGAAGCAGCGCGTGCATGTGCCAGCTTCCTGCCCGACCTCGTGCTGCTGGACATCATGATGCCGGACGCCGATGGGTTCACCGTCCTCGGGTGGCTGCGCGACCGGCCGGTGAACCTCAAGAGCCCGGTGATCTTCCTCACGGCGCGGCGTGAACTCGATAGCAAGCTGCAGGGTTTCCGTCAGGGCGCCGTCGACTACGTCGTGAAGCCCTTCCACATCCGTGAGCTGCTAGCGCGCATAAAGGTGCACCTCAACGAGCCGGAGTCGCGCGATGATGCCCCGCCGAGCCCGCTGACCGAGCGGGAGCGCGAGGTGGTCAAGCTCTTGGCCAACGGCAAGACGTACAAGCAGGTCGCCACGGCCATGCGCCTGTCACAGAGCACGGTGCGCAACCACCTGCACAACGTCTACCAGAAGCTTGGCGTCGTGGACCGCGCGCAGGCCGTGATCCTCAGCCAGAACAACGGCTGGATCTAGACGGTGCCCACGGTCGGCGCAGGCGTCAGGGTCGGCCTGCGCCGGCGGCCAGCTGATCGCCGGCCATGCGCATAGGCAGGTCCGCCAAGGACCACAGCACAGGTGAGCGTCGACGGTCGGTCCTGCGACGCTCACCGCGGCCCGCGGGCGGGCCGACGTGCCCGTGCCGCCGCTCCTCGCGTCGCCGATCGACGACCACGTCCACATCCTCGCGGCCCGCATAGGCGCGACTGAGCTTGCTGTAGAGCTGGTCGGCTAGCGGGCGCGGGACGACGAGGACGCGCCGCTGCACCGGCTGCGGCGGCGGAGTGCCGCGGCGATCGGTGAGTCTTACGGTCACACTCGCTCCCTTCCAGGGCGTACCTCGGCGCCTCTGGTCGCCTGCCACAGAAGATTCGTCGCGATGGCGAGGACCTCCTGCCTTGCAGAGACAGCGGACACTCTCTGGTCTTCTGCGCGGCGAAGAGCTCCTGAGCGGTCGTGTGCTTGGCTGTGTGGCCACACGGCGGAGACCGCGGCGGAACGGGGTACCCCGACGCGTTCGACGGGCACGCCGGTGGCGGCATTCGAGGCGGGGCGGCCTGTGCCGAGGCGCTCGACGGGTCCATCGGTGCGGCCGTCGCTCGGTGGCGGCCGTCACGCGGAGCAGGATCAGCCGCTGGCCATGACCTCGTGGACGCGGTCCAGCGCCCAGTCGATGTCGTCGCGGTCTATCACCAATGGTGGCGCGAAACGGATGACGTCCTCGTGCGTCTCCTTACAGAGGACTCCCTTGGTCATGAGCGCCTCGCAGAAGCGACGCGCGCCGCCCGCTTGCGGCTGGAGCACAAGCCCGATGAGCAATCCCTTACCGCGCACCCCACGCACGAGTGGGCTGTCCAGCTTGCTGAGTCGCAGCATGAGGTAGTCGCCCAGCTCGGCTGCGCGCTCGGCGAGCCGCTCGTCCTGTAGGACGCGGAGCGACTCCCGTGCAACGGCGCAGCCGAGCGGGTTACCACCAAACGTGGACCCGTGCTCACCGGGCCGGAAGAGGCCCAGGATGTCCGCGGAGCCCAGGACAGCACTGACCGGGTAGACGCCGCCGCCGAGGGCCTTGCCCAGGATCAGCAGGTCGGGCGGCGCGTCTTCGTACTGGTGACAGAAAGCTCGGCCGGTGCGGCCCAGTCCCGTCTGCACCTCGTCGAGCGCCAGCAGGACGTTGTTGGCGCGGGTGAGTGCGCGTGCCGCCGTGAGGTAGCCGGCCGGAGGTACGACGACGCCAGCCTCGCCCTGCAGCGGTTCCACCAGGAAGGCTGCCGTGTTCGGTGTGATGGCAGCGCGCAGAGCGTCGATGTCTCCATACGGGATGACCTTGAAGCCCGGCGTGTACGGCCCGAAGTCCTCTCGGTAGAGCTCCTCGGTGGAGAACGACACGATCGTGACGGTGCGACCGTGGAAGTTGTTGTCGCACACGATGATCTCTGCCTTGTCGCGGGGCACGCCCTTGACCTCGTAGGCCCACTTGCGAGCGATCTTGAGGGCAGTCTCCACTGCCTCGGCGCCTGTGTTCATGGGTAGGGCCATCTCGGCGTCGGCGTAGGCGCAGAGCTCTGCCAGGAACGGCCCCATCTGGTCGTTGTGGAAGGCGCGCGAGGTGAGGGTGATGCGCTCGGCTTGGTCCATGAGCGCCGCCATGATGCGCGGATGACGGTGGCCGTGTGAGAGGGCCGAGTAGCAGGAGAGGAAGTCGAGGTACTCCCGGCCCTCGGTGTCCCAGACCCGGGAGCCCTGAGCCTTGCTCAACACTACCGGCAATGGGTGGTAGTTGTGCGCTCCCCAGCGTTCGGCCAGGGCGATGAGGGCGGCTGCGTCAGCGGGACCGTCGGCGGGCACCATGGACAGACCCCCTTGCATGCTGGTGTGCGAGACCACTCAGGCAGATCCGACTGTAAGGGTGGACCTGCACATATCCTACACGCTCGCCCGCGAAGTATGCAGGAGTGCTTGGGTACGTGACCGACGAGCGGCGGTCTCGTCCTGCCTGCTCAGAGGCACTCGCTGCCGTCTAGCGCAGTGGACCGTCTGGCGCCGCTGAGCGCCGGATCAGCACTGCGCTGGCTGCGCCGACGAGGCACACGACGGCGGCGACGAGGAACGCCGAGTTCACAGCGGCCGTGAACCAGCCCTGGAACAGGGTGGCGAACCGCTCTGCCATGGCGGAGCCCTGTTGCGCCATGCCAGCCGGCATGCCCATGCTGCCGCCGTCTTCCACGGCCTCGACGATCAGGCGCTTGACGGGCGACGGGATGCCGGGGATGGCATCGAGGCCTTGGGTGACGTTGTGCACGACGCGGTTCTGCAGGACGGCGCCAAGGACGGCGATGCCCATGAGGCTGCCGAGTTGGCGGACCGTGGACAGCACGCCGGAGGCGTTGCCGACCCGGTCCGCCGGCGCCGTCGCCATGACCGCCGCCGTCGTCGGCGCGATGGCCATGCCTATGCCGAATCCGGCGAGTATGAACGGCAGCATGAGGCTCATGACGCTCGTGGACGGGCTGAGTCCTTCACCCCACGGGTTGAAGCCGGTCATCCAGCCGATGCCGAGTGCGAGGAGGAGCATGCCCGCGGCGATGAGCCAGCGGCTGCCGACCCGGTCACTGAGACGGCCGGCCAGCGGCGCTGCGACCATGACCGCGACAGACATGGGGCTCATGACCGCGCCAGCCTTGAGCGCACTGTAGCCGAGGATGGTCTGCAGGAAGATCGGGATGGTGAAGAAGGCGCCCATCATGCCGAAGCTCAACAGGAGGCCGGTGAGGTTCCCGGCGGCGAAGTTCACGCTCCGGAACAAGCTGAAGTCGACCAGCGGCTGCCGCTCAAGGCGTTCCCGCACGTAGAAGAGGCCGAGGAGGACCACCGTCGCGGCGAAGAGACCGAGGATGGGCGCTGACCCCCACCCGAGCCCCTGTCCCTCGATGAGGGCGAACGTGAGGCAGGACATGGAGGCGGTGATGAGCGCCACCCCGGGCAGGTCGAGGGACTTGACCGCTTCGGGATGGGTGGACTCGGGGACCAGGCGCAGGGTGAGGACGACGGCGAGCAGCCCGATGGGCAGGTTGATGAGGAAGATCCAACGCCAGCTGGCGCCGTCGACGATGAGCCCGCCGAGGCTGGGGCCTATCGCCGTGGCCAGTCCAGAGACGGCGCCCCAGATCCCCATGGCAGCGCCGCGCCGCTCGGCGGGGAAGACCGTGGCGATGATGCTGAGCGTCTGCGGCATCATCGCTGCCCCGCCCAGCCCCTGCGCCACGCGACAGCCGATCAGGGCGCCGATGCTGGGCGCAAGGCCGCAGGCCAGTGAGGCCAGAGTGAAGAGGACTATGCCGACGAGGAACAGCCGGCGGCGGCCGAAGAGGTCGCCCAGCCGCCCCAGCGTGACCAGCGAGACCGCGAACACCAGCACGTAGGCGTTCATGACCCACTCCACGCCAGACAGGTCGGTCTTCAACCCCGTCATGATGTGCGGGATGGCTACGTTGACGATCGTGCCGTCGAGCAAGAGCACGAAGAGGCCCAAGCACAGCACGGCGAGCACGACCCACGGGTCGCGAGCTGGGGCCTTTGAGGGCGGGCGCGAGACGCCGCCGTCCGGAGCCGAGGTACTGACAAGTGTCACGCGGCGGCTCCCTTTCTCCGCTGCGAGTCCGGGCCCACACTGGCTAGGCTGCGCGCGAGGTCGCTGAGCAGCTCGAAGAGCGCGACGGGGTCCACGTCGGGGTGGCGGGAGAGGACGGCGGCAAGGTCAGCGCGCCGCCGCGCTACGACATCCCCTGCCGCGACTGCGGCGGCGGGGCTGAGACGTACCAGCGTGAGGCGCCTGTCAGCATCGGCCTGAGTGCGGACCACCAGACCCTTCTCCTCCAATCGCTCCACGAGCTCGGTGGCCGCGGCGCGGCCGGTCGCCATGCCGGCGGCGAACTCGGACATGGTCTGTTCGCCTGCCTGCCTGAGTTGGATGAGGGCAGCCATCTGACGGGAGGTGAGGCTCACGCCGGGCAGCTGATCGCGCGCCGGTGGGGGGGGTGCCGCCGTGCGCAACGGCGAAACCGGGCCGGCGCTGGAGCGGGGGCGGGAGGAGGGGGGCCGGCGGGGGCCGGGGGCGGGGGGGGGGGCGCGGGGGGGAGGGCGCGTCGGGGGTTGTTGTTGGGGGGGGGGGGGGGGGGGGGGGGGGGGGGGGCCGGCGGGGGGCGGGGGGGGGGGCCGGAGGGGGGGGG
>CAYMTC010000042.1:0-1938 GCA_964393265.1 uncultured Thermoleophilia bacterium | reverse complement strand
GGACGTGAGGCTCACGCCGGGCAGCAGATCGCGCGCCGCTTGGTGGGGTGCCGCCTCGCGCAGGGCAGCGGCCAGCTCTGGCAGCAGCTTCAAGAGCCGGTCTATGGAGGTGCCGACTTGTGTCGTCATGATCGCCCTCCGGTCGCGACCGGGTCAGCCGTCCGGTCGCATGGTCAGCGCAGGTAGTTCGGCAGCCGAACTATACGGTAGCCGAACTACAACGCCCGGACAACCGTGGGAGCGTTCGCGAGGTGCGGGACGAAGGCAGCTTGTGTGACGGACGCTCGGTCGGCAGGTGGGGGGCCCGTGGGTACAATCACGAGACTGGTCTTGGGGGAACGCCTCGCCGTCGCGGAAGACAGGCTGGGGCAGTGGCGCAAGGTGATCCGAGTATGGCGAGCAGCAGAGACCGGCTGGTGGGACTCATCAGCGACAGCCGTCGGGCACGGTCGCAGGCTGATCAGGCCGGCGAATGCCGGCTGCAGAAGCTGGCGTACCGCTGCGCCATCGACATGAGCAGCTGCGGCGGCGAACGGCTGGCCCAACCGTTGCCCACGGCTGTCACGAGCCTGTGATCCCGCTCCACGACAATGTCCCCACCAGACGTTTCCCTGCGGTCACCATCGGCTTGATCGTTGCGTGTGCGGCGGTGTTCATCCTGGAGCTGCTGATGCCCATCGGCGGATGGAGCAGGAACCAGCTGTTCTTCTACGCAGGCGCCGTGCCCTACGAGATCACCAACCGGGTGGACCTGGTCGCTGGCGACCCTGTCCCCTGGTGGGCTACGCCCTTCACCAGCATGTTCCTCCACGGAGGCTGGGCGCACCTGGTCTTCAACATGCTCTTCCTCTGGATCTTCGGCAACAACGTCGAGGACACCATGGGTCGACTGAGGTTCATCGTGTTCTACATCGTCTGCGGCTTGGTGGCCACGGCAGCGCAGGTCGCTATAGACCCGTCCTCCACTGTCCCCACCATCGGCGCCAGCGGCGCCATCGCCGGGGTGCTTGGTGCCTACATCGTCTTGTTCCCGCGAGCCAAGGTCCTCTCGCTCATCCCACTGTTCATCTTCTTTCCGATGATCCTGGTGCCGGCTTGGGTACTCTTGATCCTCTGGTTCGCCTGGCAGCTCATCGAGGGGCTGGCAGCCATCGGGGGGCAGACCGACGTGGCCTTCTTCGCCCACATCGGGGGGTTCGTCGCGGGCTTGGCGCTCGTCTGGGTCTTCACTACCCCGCGAGACCGCGGCAGACGGCCGCGGGTCATGTACTGACACTGTGCCTGTGCAAGACGGATAATGCCCAAATGAGTGTGCTGCCGGCCGACTACCACAGCCACACGGCCTTCTCCGATGGAGAGGGGGACGTCTGGGCACTTGTCGCCAGGGCCGCAGAGCTCGGTCTTCCGGAGATCGGTGTGAGCGACCACCTGGTGCCGGTCTCTCTGGACGACGGCTTCGGCGTCCCGCACGAGCGCCTGTCGGAGTACGTCGAACAGGTGCGCCTGGCGGCCCGCCGGGCGGCGGAGAGCGGCGGGCCGCGCGTCCTCTTGGGCCTCGAGGTCGACTACGCTCCCGGTACCCTCGACGAGGTGCGTGGGCTGGTGCGGCGGTACCGGCCGGACTACGTGATCTGTTCCGTGCACTTCGTCGACGGCTTCGGCTTCGACGACCCCGGTCGTGTCGCGCAGTACGCGCAGTACGATCTCGAGGCTCTCTGGTGCCGCTACTTCCGGCTCGTCGAGCAAGCCGCCGGCTGCGGCCTGTCCACCATCGCCGGCCACTTCGACCTCATCAAGAAGTTCGGTCGCCGGCCGCGTCTTAGTCGTAGCGTCGTGCACGCTGCTCGCTCAGCCCTGCGCGCCTTGGCGCGCAACGGCGCAGCGATGGAGATCAACACCGCCGGGTGGCGAGAGCCGGCCCAGGAGCAGTATCCCAGC